>DVHP01000065.1 GCA_018711945.1 Candidatus Ventrenecus avicola | reverse complement strand
TTATATTTTATTTTGACTTCCATAAGCCACCTCCAATTGAGGTCTTATTCTAATGAGAGAAATCAAAAAAAGCAATCAGAGATTTTGACAACTTTTGTCGAATGAAAATTAGTATGACTCAAATTGATTTATTAAATGATATGTTGATATTGTTACCCGTTATAAAAAATGAAATGGACATAGATTCACAGTTTGTATTTTTCAGTTAATGACGTTGCTTAAAACGACATTTTTTTGCTTTTGGTGTCTATATAATGTAACTGGTGATACTATGGCAAAACGATTTAAGAGTAAAAAGAAGAAGTCTATGAGATTTCATATTTATTTTATTTGTTTTTTTGTTGTTTTGTCGTTTGCGTTTTTCTTGTCTTATTTTTCCTCCTTTTTTTCTCAGGAAAGTGTTCTCACTTTTATGTTAAATATGAATCTTTTTTCTAGTAATAATAAATCAGATAATGAACAGGATATTTTTGATTTTTTATTAGATTACACTATTGGAAGGCAAGAACTCGTGGAAGACGAGTATGACGGGAGTTTATCACCACAGGAATATACACCAGATCCAACTCCAGAAGAGAATAAGGAAAATCCGATTATTTATTTATATAATTCCCATCAAGGCGAAGAGTATAGGGGAGATACTTTAGATAGTCATGATGTGGTGCCAACTGTGATGCTTGCAAGTTATCGTATGCGTGAAGAATTAAATCTTTTAGGGTTAAATACGATTGTTGAGACAAATCCAATTACTGAAGTTTTAACAGCGAATGGTTGGAATTATGCTTCTAGTTATGAGGCGAGTAAACTTTTAATGCAAGATGCTTTAGAAAAAAATAATACTCTAAAATATTTTTTTGATATTCATAGAGATTCGATTCCATATGAAAGTTCTGTCGTCTCGTATGATAATAAGACTTACGCGAAGATTTTGTTTGTGATTGGAACCGATCATGAAAACTATGAAGAAAATTTGGCTTTAGCAGAAAAGCTTAATACTATTTTGAATCAAAAAGTGCCTAATCTTACACGGGGAATTATTAAAAAAGGAGGAGATGGGGTAAACGGAATTTATAATCAAGATTTTTCTCCTAATACTCTTCTATTTGAAATAGGTGGTTCATATAATAAGATAAGTGAAGTGACCAATACGATTCATGTGTTAGCAGAGTCTATCAAAGAGTTGATCGGGTGATAGTATGGAAAAGAAAAAGAATAAAGGAAGTTGGGTTTTAAAGCTACTCGGGATTTTGTTTATTCTTTATCTTTCTTTGACGATTGCTATTTCTACAGGATATTATGAAGCAAAGTTAAGTGAGAAAACTACTATTACTAATGAAGCGATTATGCAGTTTGAAGAGGACGTAAGAAACGGAAAAGATGTCGATATTAATGATTATTTAACGGATACTTATCAGGATTATTCTAATTCTACAACGAAAGCAGGTTATGCTTTTTCTAGTGCTGTAGAAGGGTTTATGTCAGAAGGAATAGAAAAAATTGTAGATATTTTTAAAATGCTCTTTACATAAAAACATGATTTTCGTACAAATTGTACGAAAAAGCAAGTAAAAACTGTACTTTTTGTACGAAAAATGCTATTATATATACAAGAGGTGATACTTGTGTACAGAAAAATAGAAGAAGATTTAAAACAGTGGAAAGAAGATTTTAAAATGCCTTTGATGTTAGTCGGGGCAAGGCAAACAGGGAAGACTTATGTGTTAGAGAAGTTTTGTAAGGCTAATTTTGAAAATTATATTTATATTAATTTAGAAAAAGAACAGGATATTTCAGAAATATTCACCCAAACTTTAGATCCTGATACGATTATGGAGCAAGTTCAAATCTTAAAGAAAATTGATTTTAATGTAGAAAATACTATTATTTTCTTGGATGAAATTCAAGTAAATGAGAATGCAATTACTTCTTTAAAATATTTTTGTGAAAGTGAGAAACCGTATAAAATTGTTTGTGCTGGTTCTTTATTGGGAGTAAAAATTAATCGGTTTTCTTCTTCGTTTCCGGTTGGGAAAGTCATTATTAAATATTTATTTCCGATGGATTTTGAAGAATATTTGATGGCTTTAGGCGAAATGATGTTGATAGAGGAAATCAAAAAGCATTTTGAATCTAATGAACCATTGTTAACACCCGTTCATGAAAAAGCTTTGGATTTATATCGAAAATATTTAGTCTTAGGCGGTATGCCAACGATGATTTTAAATTATATTGAAAATGGTTATCAAATATCTAAAGTGAATTTTGAGATTCAGGAATATATTATTGCTACATATCTTGCGGACATGAATAAATACACTCTAAATACGGAAGGAATTAAAAATAGTAAGATTTATAATGCAATTCCAAAAGAGCTTGCTAGAGAAAATAATGTTTTCAAATATAGTATTGTTGATAAAGATGCTAGAAAAATTAGATATGAGAGTAGTTTAGATTGGCTTCTTGCAAGTAATATGATTTTAAAATGTGATTTAGTAGAGAAGAATGAGTCACCCCTAAAAGCTTTTGTTAATAGTGATAAGTTTAAAATATATTTAAGTGATTCTGGATTACTTAGAGCTCTTTCTAATTTAGATTATCAGGAAATTTTGCTTCAAAAAAATGAGATGTATAAGGGTGTTCTAACAGAAAATTATGTTGCCTGTGAATTCTATTCTAAATTTCGGGAACTTTATTATTATACTTTTGATAAGTACGAGATAGATTTTCTTTTAAAGTTAGAGGGGGACATTATTCCTGTAGAGGTAAAAAGTAGTAGAAGAACAACTAGTAAGAGTTTAAATGAGTATGTAAAAAAATATCATCCAAAATATAGCATTCGGATTTCCGAGAAAAATTTCGGATTAGAAAATAATATAAAGTCTGTGCCACTTTATGCGGTGTTTTGCATCACAAAATAAGAAAGTCTTGTAAAAAATGAAAAAAATGTTAGAATAGAGCACAACTGGAGGGAAATTTATATATGAAAAGTTTTACATTTGTGCATCAATTTACATTTTTAACTAAAGAACAAGTATTTGGAGATAAGCAGTTAGACATCTTAAAAAAATATGGCACTAAATGTGCTATAACTGATTTTTCTATTTTATTAGGTGGTTATGTATCATCAGATGATTATACTAGTGAAGGAAATACTAGAAAAGAT
>DVHP01000064.1 GCA_018711945.1 Candidatus Ventrenecus avicola | reverse complement strand
ACAAATATAAAAAAAAGACAAAGAGGGATAATTTATGCAAAAAGAAATAACCATTACGGATATTAAAAAATTGTTTACAAAAAGAAATAAAGACGCGAATAAAGGAGATTTTGGACGTGTTGGAATTATTGGAGGTTCTATAAACTACAGTGGCGCTATAAAACTGGCATACATGAGCTTATCCACATTAAGAAGTGGGGCTGGTTTAGTAAGAGTAATCATTCCAGAAAATATTCTTCCGTTAGTATTGCCTAACTTATTAGAACAAACATGCTTTCCCTATAAAACAATAGAAGATATCAAAGAGAGCATAAAAGGATTAGATGCTCTAGCAATAGGTATGGGCTGGGGTAAAAGAGAAGAACATTTAGAAATACTAAAATATATTCTAGAAAATTACGAAGGAAATTTAGTGATCGATGCAGATGGCCTAAATACTTTAGCCGGACACTTAGAATTGCTTCGCAATACAAAATCTAATATTGTACTCACTCCTCATTTAAAAGAGTTTTCGAGACTAACGAATTTAAGTATCGAGGAAATCAAGGAAAACACAGTAGAACTAACTACCGAATTTGCAAAAAAATATCACGTGACGGTCTTATTAAAAGGACATACCACAACCATAACAAATGGGATAGATGTCTACACCGCAACTTGTGGTACTCCAGGAATGGCTACGAGTGGCAGTGGCGATGTTTTATCAGGAATTTTAGTAGGATTATTAGGGTATTTAGAGTTTAATTTATTAACCATTAGTGCAGCCGTATTACTTAATGGCATAGCAGGCTCTATAGCCGAAGAAAAAAATACAGACATTGCTATGATAGCTAGTGATACAGTAAATGAAGTTCCAGAAGCGATCAAGAAAATAAGAGAGGAATAAACCCATGAAAGAAATTTTATATAATCCAGATAAATTAAATGAAAAAGATATTACAGAAACCGTGATAAGAACAAAAGCTCTAATAATAAATAAAGAATACATCTATCTAGCAAAAGAAGGGACAGTTTATCATTTTCCGGGAGGTCATTTAGAACAAAATGAGACTTTGCAAGAATGTTTAAAAAGGGAAGTATTAGAAGAAACAGGAATAGAATTAGAAGAAAATGATATAAAAGAACCATTTTTAAAAATAATTTACCAAAATAAAGATTGGCCATTGAAAGGGAAAAATCGCAAATGTGAAATTTACTACTATGAAATTGAAACACAAAAGCATCTTGACAACACCAAAACCAAATATACAGAACATGAAAAAGAAGAATGTTTTACTATAGAAAAAGTTCCTTTAAACAAGTCTATTCAAATATTGAAAGAAAATATTCCAAATAATCCAAAAAACGAAGTCATCGCACCGGACATGATCATAGCAATAAAAGAATTAGAAAGTATAAAACTAAAAAATTCAGAACATTATAAGCTTCTATCTGATTTAGTAAAAGATATAGAAAAAGAACAAATAACTAGAATTTTAGATGCAGGAAGTGGAAAAACAAGCTTAAGCATTCTGCTAAATTTATTTCCAAATGCCCAGATAGACGGAGTAGTATTTTATAACGATACAAGAAAAATAAATTCTATAAAAGAAAATGTTTCAAATAATAGATATACTCTAATAGAAAAAGATATTTGTAAAGATAAATTAAATAAATCTTATAACTTAGTACTAGCGCATTTATTATTAGGAGAAGCAACAAAATGGGGAAATACAGTAGAAGAACTTACTGATAAATTGTTAAGTATTCAAAGTGCTTACTTTATTATATTCGATATAAAAGAAGACCCCACTATTGATTCTAAAAAGTTAGAAAAAAGATTCCAACAAGATTTTGTGATTTTAAAAAAAGAAGAAATTGTAAAAGAAAATCCACAAGAATATGATGACTTTATAGCAAGGACATATGTAGCTTATCTATTAAAAAGACTTGATGAAAAAACAGAAAATTAGATTTAGAAAATAGGCAAAATATATGCTTATTTTTAATAAAATGAATGATTCCCTACTATCAAAATCAATGTTAAAGTTATATAATAATTTAAAAAAGAAGAGGAAGAGAAAAATGCAAAAAGAGGAGTTTGTAGTAATTGAAAATGAAAATGGGGGTATAGACTACTATCTAGATGATGTTGCAATCTATAAGGAAGTAACGCCGTTAATAGAAGAGCAAGATAATCACTACTTTGCATATGGAGGTTTTGTAGCAACTGCTGGCGATACCTTAGGAGTCATAGAGACGAATGAGCCTTTATCTGAAATATTAAAGAAAATAGATGGTAGGAAAAAATTGATTGAAATACTAAAAAATGCCAAAGAAAAAAGAAATGAATATTATAATCAAATTGGAGAGTCTGTCCTCTTTTTAGAAGCGCAAGTGGACTCGTATAGCTTGCCCTCTTTCCCACTAGGTAATTTACATATAGATAAGAAAAATAAAATAACAATTTCCGATAAAGTGTCAAAAGAATTAATGCTTTCATTAAAAAAAGAATATTTTGAAGAAAAGAGAAAACTATTACTAAGAGATGAAATTTATATAAAAAGCCAGAGAGAAACTGGTATCATCATGGCAATTCAAGAATGTTGGATAGAACAAAACCCAAGAGTATCCTTTCATGGAATAAACATGGAAGCTTTAGAATATGAGTATGTTCCCGAAAAAATGTTGATAACTATGGATAATTTATTTGTTTACATAGGCTCATTAACGATTGGAGAAGGAAAGCTTATAACAGCGATAGATTCAAACATAACAGAAATGATTAGTCCGTATTATTATGAAAATATTGTGGTTTGGACAGAAAGAAAACAATTGATGGAATATTTTTTAGAAGAACAATATGCAGGACTTAGTTTAGCATTAGGAAATATATTTTGGCAAAATATGATCGATAAAACAGAACCAAAAGAGTTTTCTGAAAGGTATATTGGAGGTCTCAAAATAACACAAGAAGGTGTAGTGGATAAAACAAATATAGTACCAGAGTCTATTATAATGGCTGCCCAAGAATATCTAAAAAACAAAAATAAAAGATGTCGAGTAATTGACGTTTCATCAAAAAGAAGATAACTAACCATTGCTTTTTCTATATTAATATAAAGATAAGGAGACTAAAATATGAGAAAATTAGAAGAATTAAAGAAAAAATTAAAAACAATGTTATTAAAAAGGAAAACGCTTAGTCCAGATGATACAGAGACCATTCAAAAGCATCCAAATGCTGTTGGAAGTTTTGACTATTATATTAAAAATCCTAGCATAAAAACAAAAGCTGTATTTCGTAAAGTAACTCCTGTAATAGAAGACGTTGAAAAGCATCATTTTGCATATTATGGATATTCAGATGGGGCGAACAATGCTGTCGCGGTATTAGAAACGAATGTGTCTTTAGATACGATTGTCAGAAGTCCAGATGGCAACGCCAAACTTAGAGAGATGCTAGAAGAAGAATATGCGAGTCACAAAAGAGATGAATATTATAACCAAATTGGTGAAGAAACAGACCCTTATAAAGGACATCATTCTTTTTATGGAAAACCTGATTTTCCATTAGGAACACTTAAACTGAACGAGCAAGGATCATATGAGATTACAGACGAAGTATCACAAGAAGTTTTAGAGATGCTCACTACCGATCTTGAGAAACAAAGAAAAAGTGAGCTATTAAAAAGCCAATCCTATGTCGAAAAAGATTTTGGTGGAGGCATGGTCGAAGTAAATATGGATTGTTGGTTAGATCAAAGAGAAAAATTAGCATATGCCGGAACCAACATGAATGCTTTATACTATCGCTTTGTTCCAGAAAAAATGCTGCCAACTACAGATGGATTATTTGCTTATTTTGGCAACTTGACATTAGGAGAAAAAAGCTCGTCCAAAGAAGAAAAAACAAAAATCATAGAAATTATAAATCCTTTTAATTATTCAAAAGTAGTAGTTTGGACTAAAAAAGAACAATTAATTGAGTACTTTTTAAATAGAAAATATGCAAATTTAACAGCAGTATTAGGAGAAATATTTGCTTTTGGCAATATAGAAACTGCAGAATTAGGAGCAAATTCTGAGAAATATCTTGGAGGAGTTACAATAGATGAAGAAGGGATTTGTAGAAAAGAAAACGTAATTCCAGAAACAGTAAAGGAACTTGCTAAAGAATATTATGAACAACAAAACCAAAAGAGCAATATCATTGATTTTGGGGAAAAGAAAGAGTTTTACAAAAGAAAAAGAAAAGAAATGGAAGAAATATTAACAGAAAAAACACAAGAAAATATCAAAATAAATCAAGTACATCAAGAACAAGAGCCCAAAAAAAGCAGATAAATACAAATAAAAATATTGATTGAATGGAAAACCTGTCTAAAATTGTAAACAATCTTTACTGCAAATAGGTCAAAATGATAAAATATACTTAGAAAAATAAAGGAGGAATAAAAAATGACGCCAGATGAAAAAGCTATGTTAGATATGGCAATATATAATACGAATCAATTACAAGAATTAGCAGTTAACGCTTTAAAAACAGTTCCACCACAAGGAAGTTATCAAGATAATGTAAAAGAAACAGATTCAGAACTTACGGCTGGGCTAAAAATCCTATTAGGAAAACAACGCGAACTACTAACAACATTTGAAGAGTATTACAGAAAACAAAATCAAGACGCTTTATCAGAGACACAAGAAGAAAGTAATTCCCAAGGATTAGGTCCAATACTTTAATTGAGGTTGTATGACAAGAGAAGTAAAAGCAGGACAGATTTACAAGCATTTCAAAGGGTCTAAAGCAATTGTAATAACACTGGCTCGTCATAGTGAAACAGGTGAAACCTTAGTTATTTACGCTTGTGTGGATAACTTTAATACCAATCATCAAGATGGGATTTATGCGAGACCCTTATCGATGTTTTTAAGTGAAGTAGACCACGAAAAATACCCGGACGTAACACAAAAATACCGTTTTGAATTAGAAAAATAATGGAAATTCTTGCAAGAGCAATCTTGTTTCTTTTTTTTAATCTGATATAATTTTAATGGAGGTTATACTTTATGACACAAAACGAACTGATAAATATATTAAAAGATTATGAAAGTAGACTATCCGATTTAAGGAGGTCACTTTGACTTAGATGCCAAAGCAAAAAGAGTGGAAGAACTAGAAAAAGAAACGACAAAAGAAAATTTTTGGGAAGATATCGATCATGCCAATCAAGTAAATAAAGAGTTATCCACATTAAAAAAATTAATAACCAATATTACTGATTTAGAAAGTGAGATTAAAGACAACATAGAGTTAGTCCCGTTATTAGAAAAAGACGAGTTAAATACGATTGAGTTAGAACTTCCTAAGTTATCCACAAAATTAGACAATTTAGAACTGGATACCTTATTGAGTGGCCCTTATGATAACCTAAACTGTTATTTAGAAATTCATCCCGGTGCAGGGGGAACTGAATCTTGTGATTGGGCTAGCATGCTCCTTCGAATGTACAAAATGTTTTGTGAAAAGAATCATTTTGAATATAAAGTGGTCGAAGAACAAGCTGGGGAAGAAGCAGGTATTAAAAGTGCAACATTATATATTAAAGGATATTATGCTTTTGGATATTTAAAAAATGAAAAAGGCGTGCATCGATTAGTAAGAATATCTCCATTCGATTCTGGAAGAAGACGTCATACCTCGTTTGCCTCAGTTACCGTGACACCCGAATATAATACAGATGTTTTTATTGAAATCAAAGAAAGTGATTTAAAAATCGATGTGTACCATTCCAGTGGAGCAGGAGGACAATCCGTGAATACTTCCAATTCTGCTGTTCGAATTACCCATTTGCCTACCAAAACAGTTGTAACTTGTCAAAATGAACGGAGTCAATTAAAAAACAAAGAAGAAGCTATGAAAATCTTAAAAAATAAATTATATCAACAAGAAGTAGAAAAAAAAGAACAAGAATTAAACAAACTAAAAGGCGAAAATATGGCAATTGATTTTGGAAGTCAAATTAGAAATTATGTTTTAGAACCATATAAATTGATAAAAGATTTACGAAGTAATTATGAAACAAGTAATGTTGATAAAATTTTAGATGGGGACCTAACAGAATTAATAGAGTCGCTGTTAAAAAGAGGAAAAATAAAATGAAAAAGAAAATGAAAACATATAGTATAGTCATATTCGGTTTATTATTAGTAGCACTATCATTTAATCTTTTTCTAGCGCCAAATAACCTGGTGGCTGGAGGTGTTTCTGGTGCTGCAATCGTGGTTCGGGAGTTAATAGGATTAAAAGAAAGTACATTCATTTATATTGCCAACTTTCTTTTAGTGCTTGTTAGCTTAAGGTTCCTAGGGCCAGAGAAAACCAAAAATACACTTCTTGGTTCCGTATTATTCCCAGTATTTATTTCTCTTACCGAACCCGTGACCAAACTAATCACGTTTGATTTAGATCCTTTAATACTAGCAGTACTAGGTGGAACAATCAGTGGCATAGGCTACGGCTTAATATTCCGTAATAACTTTACAACCGGTGGGACTGATATTTTAAATCAAATCGTGGAAAAAAACTTAAAAATTCCAATGGGAAAATCTATATTAATGATTGATGGTCCTATAGTAGTGTTCGGATTGATAACATTTGGTCTAGAACAAACAATTTACTCTCTAATCGTACTCGCTCTAATTAGTACATTATCTAATAAAACCATGTTTGAATTAAACAAAAATAGAGTCCTATATATCCAGACCGATAAAGTGAGGGAAATAACAAAATACTTAAGCGAAACCTTTTATTATGATACAACGATTATGGATATGATTGGTGGCTATACAAAGAAAAAGAAAAAAATGATTCTTTGTACAGTGAGTGATCGAGATTACTATGAAATAAAAGAAGGAATTAAATTAATTGATAAAGAGAGTTTTATTGCTGTAACAAAAGCTTATGAACAAAAAAACGCCAATAAAAAGTTGCGAGAAGGTACTTTAATTCAAAAAAAAGAGAAAATTAACACTCTAGAAGGATAAGTGCTAAAAATATGTTGCAAAATAAAGATAAATAAAGTAAAATAAGGTTGTTCTTAAGGAGAATTATGAAAGAAGAAAAGGAATTTTTAAATCAGTATATTACAAAAAATGAACCGTGTATTTTGGCCTTATCGGGTGGACCAGACTCGATGTGTTTACTGCACTTATTAATGGATATAGGTGCTCATGTAATCTGTGTGCATATAAATCATGGTACAAGACCTTCTTGCGACAAAGAATACGAATTTATCAAAAAGTATTTAGAAAAATACAAGATACCATTAGAGTATGCAAAAATAACATCATACAAAAACAATAAATTCACCGAAGAAGAAGCAAGAAAATTTCGTTATCAAAAGTTTCAGGAAGTCATGGAAAAATATCATGCCAAGTATTTATTAACAGCCCATCATGGGGATGATTTAACAGAAACCATATTGATGCGAATCCTAAGAGGAAGTACCCTAGAAGGTTATGCAGGAATTAAAAGAGTATCAAATTGGAATCAACAGATATTGCTAAGACCTCTACTAACAAGAAAGAAACAAGAAATTTACGAATATCTAGAGGAACATAAAATTCCGTATGTAGAAGATGAAACCAATAAATTAGATAACCAAATGCGTAACCGGATTAGACATCACATATTACCACAGCTAGAAAAGGAGACACCTGCTTATCATTTAAAAATGTTGCAGTTCAGTGAAACTTTACAAGAAAAAAACGAGTTGATTCACGAAGTAATAGAACAGTTAAGAACTAAAATAGAAATAGATCATCGTATAAAATGTAAAGAATTTCAAAAACTATCAGTAAATATGCAAACTGCTTATCTTGAACAATATTTAAAAGAAATATATCAAGAAGAATTAGGCTATTTGGAAAAAAAACACATAGAATTATTTAGAAAGACCATAAATAATAAAAGGGACTCTATAGCAGTAGATTTTCCGAAGAATTACATTTTGATGAAACAATATGGCTGGTGTTATTTAAAAAGAAAAGAAAAAATGGATACATTTTATATAAAACTAGAAGAAGAAGTTACATTGCCAAACGGTGATATGGTGAAAAAGATTCCAGAATATACAGAAAAAAGCAATTTTGAAATTCACTTAAGTTCAAAAAAGATAACCTTACCACTGTATTTGACAACTAGAAAAAATGGAATGAAAATGGCTGTGAAGAACCTAGAAGGACATAAAAAAGTCAATGATATTTTGACAGATAAAAAGATTCCGAAAGAAAAAAGAGACCAAATTCCAATATTAGTTGATCAGAATGGGACAGTATTATGGATACTTGGAGTGTCAAAATCAAAATATGATGTTAGAAATGATGAAAACTATGATATAATATACAAGTATATCAAAAAGAAAGGAACTGTGATATGAAAAGAACAAATCAAAATACAATAAAAAATTTATTTCCCTATCTTGTATTAGTCATTGTAATTTTTGTAGTTCTAAGTGCCTTGAATTTAGGTAGAACTGTAACGTACGAATTGACAACAGGGGAATTATTAACAGAAATATCAAATAAAAACATCACAGAGTTAACAATTACACCAAGTGGAGAAGAAAGTGTTTATTACATTGAAGGAAAACTTTCTACTTACAATGATAATGAACAATTTAGAGCCACTGTAGTTGAAGCAGAACTATCGAATATTACGAAGTATGCCGAATCAAATAATTTGGAAGTATACGAAACAAATCCCGATCCAGGATCAGTTTCATGGGTATATATCCTTATAAATATCGTACCTTTATTACTGTTGATCGCGGCAACTTACTATATTTTCATGAAGATGGCAAATAGCAATAAAGGATCAATGGATTTTGGTAAAAGCCGTGCAAAACTTTCTGCGGATGGTGGCAAAGTAAGATTTAGCGATGTTGCTGGATTAAAAGAAGAAAAAGAAGAAGTATCAGAATTAATTGATTTCTTAAAAAATCCAAAGAAATTCCAACGTTTAGGAGCTAGAATTCCAAAAGGTGTTTTACTTGTAGGACCTCCAGGAACTGGTAAAACCTTACTTGCAAAAGCCGTAGCTGGCGAAGCAAATGTACCATTCTATTTCATCAGTGGTTCAGACTTCGTAGAATTATTCGTTGGTGTCGGTGCTAGCCGTGTTCGTGACATGTTCAAAGAAGCAAAAAGAAATGCGCCATGTCTCATATTCATCGATGAAATTGATGCAGTTGGACGTCAAAGAGGCTCTGGCATTGGTGGTGGACATGATGAAAGAGAACAAACACTAAACCAATTACTAACTGAAATGGATGGGTTTGGAGCAAATGAAGGAATTATCATCATCGCTGCAACAAATAGACCGGATGTATTAGACCCTGCCTTATTAAGACCGGGACGTTTTGATAGACAAGTGACAGTAAACTTACCAGATACAGAAGAACGTGAAGCAATATTAAAAGTTCACTCAAAAAATAAAATCTTAGCAAAAAATGTTAACTTAAAAAGCATTAGCCAAAGAACTTCTGGATTCTCTGGGGCTGACCTAGAAAACCTTATGAATGAAGCAGCGTTGCTTGCAGTAAGAAAAAATGAGCCAGCAATTACATTACAAGATATTGATGAGGCAACAGACCGTGTCTTAATGGGACCAGCCAAAACAAGCCGTAAAGTTAGTGATGATGTAAAATGGCTAACAGCTGTCCATGAATCAGGTCATGCTGTCTTAGGCTTAAAATTAAAAGATGCAATGGAAGTACAAAAGATTACCATTGTTCCACGTGGAATGGCTGGTGGCTATACTGCATATACACCAAAAGAAGATAATATTACAAGATATACAAAACAAGAAATGATCGCGATTATTACAAGTACATTAGGTGGACGTGCTGCCGAAGAATTATTCCTAGATGACATTACTACTGGTGCAAGCGATGATTTTAGAAGATCAACAGAACTTGCAAGAAGTATGGTCACAGAATATGGTATGAGTGATTTAGGACCAATTCGTTATGAGTCAAACTCAGGAGAAAATGTCTTCTTGGGAAGAGATTATAACAAGACCAAAAATTACTCAGATCAAGTCGCATTAGAAATTGACCAAGAAGCAAGAAAAATCATCATGGAATGCTACGAAAATGCGAAAAAAATATTAAAAGAAAACAAAGATCTAGTCATGCTTTTAAGTCACACTTTGATTGAGAGAGAAACAATTACCAAAGAACAAATTGATGAATTAGTTCGTACTGGTAAAATTGAAGATGACACTTTTGATATTAGCGATGAGCCAACTCTTACGAAATTGAGAGAAGAAGCAAAAGCGCTAAAAATCAAAGGATATACAAAAATGACAAAAGAAGAATTGGAAGCGGCAATTGAAGACGCAAATAAAATAGAATAAGAAACGGGGATAACCTGTTTCTTTTTTGGGTAGATATCATGATAATACCAAAAAAACTTAAGTGTTTCACAACTTTATAAAGACAAAAATATAGAATTATGTTAAAATGTTAATAGACTGAAATTAGAGGGTGGTATCATGGCAAAAATTATTTCATTAGTAAATCAAAAGGGGGGCGTAGGTAAAACTACAACGAGTATTAACTTAGCGGCTGCATTGGGAAAAGAGGGAAAAAAGACGCTTTTAATTGATTTGGACCCTCAAGGAAATGCATCAAATGGGTTAGGACTAAACAATAACGATTTTGAACGCGATATTTATGATGTAATTACCGGAGCATGTAGTATGAAAGATGCAATCATAAAGACAAAGTTTAAAAATCTTTCAATTGTTCCAGCAACCATTAATTTAGCAGGTGTCGACGTAGAATTTGTAAAAAAAATGTTGGAAGACAATACATTTCATCAAAATGAACAATTAAAAATTGCTTTAGAAGAAGTGCGAGATCGTTATGACTATATCATTATTGATTGTCAACCTTCACTAGGAATTTCCACGATGAATGCGTTAGTAGCAAGTAATTCGGTCATTATTCCTGTTCAATGTGAATACTTTGCTCTAGAAGGAATTACCCAATTACTAAATTCCATCATCTTAGTGCAATCCAATATGAACCCAGATTTAAGAATCGAGGGGGTACTGCTTACAATGCTAGACGGTCGTACCAACATTGGACTAGAAATTATTGAAGAAGTAAGGAAATGCTTTAAATCAAAAGTATTCAATACCATTATTCCACGACTTGTTCGTCTAGTGGAAGCACCTAGCCATGGAAAGCCAATCAGCGATTATGATCCGACTTCACGTGCAACCCTTGCCTATGAAAACTTAGCAAAGGAAGTGATTAGTAGAAATGGAGACTAAAAGAAAAGCTCTAGGAAAAGGATTGGAACAGTTATTTTCCAATGAAGTCATTAATTTTGAAAATTTCGAAAAAGATATTGTAAGTGGAACACCAAAAAGCGAGATATTAGAAATCAAATTAAGCGATATTAGAAGCAATCCATATCAACCAAGAAAGACATTTGATGAAGAATCTTTAAAAGAATTTGCGGAATCCATTAAAGAATATGGTGTGATTGAGCCTATCATTGTAAAAAAAACAATCAAAGGCTATGAACTTGTTGCTGGTGAGAGAAGAACAAGAGCCGCTCGCCTTGCTGGTTTAGAGACGATTCCTGCGGTAATAAAAGACTTCAATGATCAAGAGATGATGGAAATTGCTTTGCTAGAAAACATTCAAAGAGAAGATTTAAACCCGATTGATGAGGCAATGGCTTACCAAAAAATCATTGAAATTGGTCACATGACCCAAGAAGAATTTGCAAAAAAATTTGGAAAAAGTCGCAGTTATGTAACAAATATGCTTGGCTTACTGAACTTACCAGAAGACTTAAAAGATTTTGTGAAGCAAAAAAAGATTACGATGGGTCATGCAAGAGCTCTAAGTAAAATCAGTGATACAGACACTATGAGGAGTCTTGCCAATAAAACGGTGACAGAAGAGCTAAGTGTTCGAGCTTTAGAAAATCTAATTTCTGAAGAAAACATTCCAAAAAAAGTTCCACAAGAAAGAGTCAAAGAAACAAAATCGATTCGTAATACGATTTATGAAAAATTAATGAGAGAAAAAGTAGGAACGAAAGTAAAAATCAACAAAAAGAAAATTGAAATTCCATATGATTCCGATAAAGATTTAGAAAGAATTTTAGAAATTTTAGGCATTAAAGTAGAGGGGGTATAAAAATGCAAAATATAATAGACTTTATATTTCAAGAAAAAATTATTGGGCCAATCCTAATTATAGTTGGTAGTGCCATAATTTTTCGAATATTAAAAGCAATAGTAAAAAAAATATTTACTAGAGGAAAAAATAAATTCGAATTAAAAAAAAGAACTACAATTATACAACTAGTAACAAATGTCATGAGAATTTTTATTTATGCGATTGCGATTATGATGATTTTAGAAATCTATGGCGTTGATACCAAAGGAATTGTTGCATCCTTAGGAATTGCTGGTGTAGTACTTGGGCTAGCTTTACAGGATACTGCTCAAGATTTAATGAGCGGAATCAAAATTATACTTGATAACTATTATGTGGTTGGAGATACCATCACCATTAATAACTTTATGGGAGAAGTCATCGAGGTAACGCTACAAAGCACCAAAGTAAAAAGTTATGATGGAGAAGTCTTAATTTTTTCCAATCGTAATGTCGACTCTGTAATTAACTTATCTCAAGCTAAAGCTGGAGTAAAAGTAACGGTTCCAACTGCATACGAAGAAAAAACAGAAAAAGTGGAAAAAGTATTAAACGAAGTCGTCGAAAAAATGAAAGAAAACAAAGATGTTTATCCGGAAAGCTGTTACTTGGGAATTGATAGTTTAGAAGATTCAGCAATTAACTATGCAATTTTAATCTATTGCAAATCCTCTGAACAATGGAACATAAAAAGAGAAGCTTTAAAAGTAGTCAAAGAGTACTATGAAAAAGCGAACATTAAAATTCCTTACAATCAAATTGAGGTGCACCATGGATCATAAAATGTATAAATTAGGAGATCATGTCATCATGAAAAAACAACATGCTTGTGGTACCAACGAATGGATGATTACCCGCGTAGGAGTGGATATAAAATTAAAATGTGTTCATTGTGGTCGTGAGATTATGATGGATCGTTTAGAATTTACAAAAAAGTTAAAAAAAGTATTAGGAGACGTTTCATGAATAATTTAAAAGAAAAAATGAGCTTACACCCAGTTATGACATTCTTGATATTAACAGCCATTACAATGGTCGTAAGTGGTATCTTAAATATACTTGATTTTAGCCAATATGCATACTCGATTAATAGTACAACACTAGAATATTCTATGCATTTATCGAGTGTAGAAAATATGTTTAGCATCGCAGGACTTCGTTATATTTTTAGTGAAACAGTAGCAAACTTTGTTAGTTTTACACCATTTAGCACATTAATTATTGTTTTAATAGGTTTTGGAGTAATGGAAAAAAGTGGATTTTTAAAAACAGCGATTTCCTTCATAACCAAAAAGATGAAAAAAAACACGGTAACATTTCTAATTATTTTTGTAAGCGTGATATCCAGTGTCATGGGTGACATCTCTTACGTAATTATGTTACCTTTAAGTGCTTTAATCTTTAAATACGGGAAAAGAAATCCTTTAATTGGTGTTGTGGCATCATTCGCAGGACTTACTTGTGGCCAAGGATTATCTTTCATCTTTACAAGTATTGATAGTTCCCTGTTATCAGAGTCTTTGCTTGCTGCAAGAGTGATTGATGTAACGTATCGTATGGCTTCTATCAGTGGAGTATTTATCATGGCAGTGGCTGTAATACTTATCTCTGTAGTACTAACAAATATTACAGAAAAGATCACAGCATCGAGATTTGGAAAATATGAGTTAGAGGAAGAAATCGAAGAAAAACCAATGACCAAAAGAGAGTTAAGAGGTTTACTATTTGCCATCTTTGGTGGAACGATTTACTTAATTATTTTCTTATATAATATTATTCCAGGGCTGCCTTTTTCTGGTAATCTTTTGGATAATAGCCAAATATTATATATCGATAAATTATTTAGTTACAATTCATTCTTTTCAAATGGGTTTGTTTTCATTGTAACAATATTCTTTATTATTTTAGGATTATTCTATGGCTTAGGTGCAAGAACAATTAAAGACCACAAAGACTTTGTTAGCAGTCTAGGATATTCTCTAGATGGAGTTGGCGAGACAATTGTCTTAATCTTTGTAGCGTCCCTATTTATCAGCGTATTTAAAAATTCATACATTGGCGAAACTGTGGTAGCTGCCTTAGCAAGTATTTTCCAAAATACGAATTTCCAAGGTGTCGCTTTAATCATATTACTATTTATCGTATCGATGATATCAACGTTAGTCTTGCCTGGCTCCATATCCAAATGGGAAATTTTATCTCCAGTAGTAATACCGGTATTTATGAATGCCGGAATGACACCAGAATTTGCTCAAGTAATATTCCGGTTTGGAGAGAGTGTAACCATGGGACTTACACCAATCATGGCTTACTTTGTAATTTATTTAGCCATATTAAATAAAAATACCAAAGATAAAAAATCAGTCAATATATTGACTGCAATAAAATACCAGATTCCATATGCAATTTTAACAGGGTTAGTATTAATCGCGCTACTGATTTTATGGTATATTATTGGCTTACCATTAGGAATTAATGGTAGTACCGTTTTATAGATAGGAGGGTTTTGTATGTCATTAAAAGCAGGAATAGTTGGACTACCAAATGTGGGGAAGTCCACTCTTTTTAATGCAATCACAAAAAAACATATTTTAGCTGCAAACTATCCATTTGCTACAATTGATCCAAATGTAGGAGTTGTAACTGTTCCAGATTCTAGATTAACGTTTCTAGAAGAATTATATCTTCCAAAATCAACCGTTCCAACAACATTTGAGTTTACCGATATTGCGGGACTTGTAGAAGGAGCAAGTAAAGGAGAAGGCCTAGGAAATAAATTCTTATCACACATTCGTGAAGTAGATGCCATCGTCGAAGTTGTACGTTGTTTCCAAGATGAAAATATTATCCACGTAACTGGAAGCATTGATCCAATTAGAGATTTAGAAATTATTAATGTCGAGCTTGTTTTAGCAGATTTAGAAATTATTGAAAATCGTTTAGACAAAATTACCAAAAAAGCAAAAACTACTAAAGAAAAAGACGTCCAGTTAGAATTTGAAACATTAACAAAATGCAAAGAAGCATTAGAAAAAAATATCCCAATACGCAAGCTAGATTTAAATGATGATGAAAAATTAATTTTGAAAAACTTTAGCTTTATTACAGCAAAACCTATTATTTATCTTGCAAATGTAAATGAAGAAGATGCTGTAATTGGTGAGAATGAATATACCAAAGAAGTAAAATCTTATGCTGCAAAAGAAAATGCAAATGTCATAATCATGTGTGCGAAGATGGAGTCAGAGCTTGCAGAACTAGAAGAAACAGAAAAAAAAGAATTCTTAAGTGAATTAGGAATTACTTACAGTGGACTAGATAAATTGATTTTTGCGACCTACGATTTGTTAGGATTACAAACATTCTTTACAGTAGGGAAAGATGAATGCCGTGCATGGACATTCAAAAAGGGAATGACAGCGAAAGAGTGTGCTGGACTAATTCACTCTGACATTGAAAGAGGATTTATTAAAGCAGAAATTATGAAATATCCTGACTTAGAAGAATTAAAAGATGAAAAAAAAGTACAAGAAGCTGGCAAACTATATTTAGAAGGCAAAGAATATATTATGCAGGATGGAGATATTGCTTATTTCCGGTTTAATGTGTAATAAATCAAAAGAAAAATCACATAAATTATAATTAATGTAAATAGTTTCAGTCAAGAAACCAAGAAAGGAGTCGTTTATGTACGATATCATTATCATTGGAGGAGGACCAGCTGGATTATCAGCAGCAATCTACACATCTCGTGCCCTTAAAAAAACTTTAATCATTGAAGAAGCAAATTATGGAGGTCAAATTACTCAAGCATTAGAAGTAGAAAACTATCCAGGATATGAAAATATTTCAGGTATGGAATTAGGCCAAAAAATGTATGATCAAGCGATACGTCTAGGTGCGAAAAGCATTCATGGTACAGTAAGTAAAATTGCCAAAGACCAAGACATTTTTAACGTAACAGTAAATAAAGAAGAATATCAATCAAAAGTAGTTATTTATGCTGCTGGTGCTAGTCCTAAAAAACTTGAAATCGAAAAAGAAAATAAATACCTAGGATCAGGCCTTAGCTACTGTGCGACCTGTGATGGAGCTTTTTTCAAAGAAAAAACGGTCTGTATCGTTGGCGGAGGAAATACGGCAATTGATGATGCAATATATCTAGCTAATATTTGTAAAAAAATTTATATGATTCATCGTCGCGATTCTTTTAGGGCAGAACCAATTAAAGTGAGCATGTTAAAAGAAAAAGACAATGTAGATTTTATTACGCCAGCTACAGTAAAAGAAATACAAGGAGATAACAAAGTAGAAAAAATAGTAATTAATCATGAGAATAAGAAAGAAACACTTGAAGTTGATGGTATATTTGTAGCAATAGGACGCGTACCAAATACAGACTTGATTAAAGAATTAGTTCCATTAAATGATAATGGATATGTAATCACAAATCATGAGTTAGAAACATTCTTGCCGGGCTTTTATGCTGTGGGTGATGTACGAGAAAAAAGAATAAGACAGTTAACAACTGCAACAAGCGATGGTACTATCGCAGCAATATCTGCTTGTGAGTATTTAGAGACACTCTAGAAAAAATCTTATTTAGGTGGCATTTAAAGCTACTTTTTTTTGCAAAAAACTTGACGGGGGGGGGTTATTCATAGTACAATCAATATAGAATGGGTGTGTACTATGAA
>DVHP01000063.1 GCA_018711945.1 Candidatus Ventrenecus avicola | reverse complement strand
TCCTTTTGTATGCCTTAATTTTAATTATTTATTTTCAACCTTATTTCCTCCAATTCCTAACTATTATACAATATTTTTTATTTTTTAAAAACTATTTTATTCTGGTTTTGCTTCTTCTATAAATTGTTCGCCATCAAATGTTAATAAAATAGAACTTGAATTACCTTGAGAACTGAAATAACCCTTATTGACTATAATCTTAACAATTCCATCTACTTTTACAACACCAGCAAGGCGATAAAAAGGCAAGCTATATGAATCACTATCAAGCGAGGTTTCTCTATAAATCATCTGTATTGTCCCATCAAGTTCAATAAAAAATACAGAAAAATAATCTTGTCCTGTTTCTTCTTCAACCTGATTAGAAAAAGCATAAATATAATCTTGCTCTCCATTTTCATTCAAGTCTAACGAAAAAACTTGTTGATTATTTAAAGATTCATAAGAAATACCAGTTGTTTCAGTTAACAAATCTCTCACTGAACTTGGAATCTCCTCAGTTTCATATGGAAGATACTCAAAATCTAAAGAAGTATCGATTGCCAAAAAATCCCCATAAACAGCTTGCCAAGAACCATCTTTGAAAAAATTCCAAGTATCAGTTTGATAACTCATTTGATAAGTATCTACATACTCATTGTATTGATAAATAGAAAACTCTTTAGAACTAGTAGAAACTCTAGAATCACTCACATACTCACACACTGCATTCTGGCAATAAAAACTAGTAATTCCCGAATGAATAAGATATCCACTAGTTCCCTTCTCTTTCGGACTAAGAAGAAAAACAACAAACATGTATATTACAAAACATACGATAAGAGCAACAACAATTTTTATATTTTTTTTATTTTCCATAAATCCTCCTAATAAGTATAATAAATAATACGATCCAAATCATGAATAGAATAAGTATTTATTACACCACCTGCCGGATCTAGAGCAACAAAAGTATTATCTACCTCATTATAACTAGAAATAACTACAAAGTGAGAAGAATGCTCAGCATTACTAATATGCGCAATTCCAATCCAATTATCATGTTCATTCGCGGCAGCAAGTCGGCTCAACTTAACATCAATACTAGCCGATCCTAGTCCATAGTCAGCTGCTACTCTAAATGTCGGAACAAACTCCCGAATTCCACCATTATTCCAAACAATCAAAGAACCATCAAATCCACCTGTACGTACCAAGGTATTGTTTAACACAAGTGGTGAGAAATTAGATACATCCTCCACTTGTCCTGTACAAGTAAGGGCAATGGCAACCGAGGTCACCGCACATCCACTTTCATGTAACGTGGTAGAGGTACTATTACCAAGATAATGACTTCCCCAACGACTATCTCCCTGTGCATAAATGATACAATTACCATCGGTAAGAACATCATTCGTACAAGCATCTTCTTCAATTCCAAATACTCGAAATCTTTGATTTGTCATATTAGCCTTTTGAAATTCTGCATAAGCTTGTTGGTCTTCGTCCGTTGTCGGAGTGCAATTACCTGTATTACTCCGTGTACAAGTTGTAGTAGCACAGATATTTGCAACTTCACTAGCTCTTTCAGAACTCATATAATCACGAATAGATTCAAAATAATAACACCCTCCGACTCCACTAGCATTAGGAATGTCATCATCGTACCAATATGCTCCAATATATGCATAACGACTCATCATATCATCAAAAGAATCATAACTTTTCACTAGCTCTGCCATAGCGAGCACTCCATCATCAAAAGAGCCATAGTCCCTGCAATCAACACCACCACCGGTATTAGTACAATTAATACCCCAATAATTATGAGAAGAACCTCCTGGCGAAAAACCTTCTAAAATAGCACGAACTACTATAATTTCAGGATTAACACCATTACTAGTAGCAATATCATAAATGGTCCCAGCATTCTGTTGAAACGTTGCCCAATCAGAATCGCTATGAGAATAACTTTGCATCCGTTCAATAAACTCATCACGCGACAATGTTGTAGTCGTTAAACTAAACGTAGAACAATTGGTGGATGGAGCATTGTCATTTTCACTAGTATTCTCTTCTTGTGTAGTACGAAGCACGATATCTTCACCAAAAAAGTATGCTAATATGGTGTTATAATTACCACCAGTTCGATACAAATAATTAGCAGCATATAAACTATAGCTTGGTGCCGAAGCATTTTCTTGATGTTGATATTCTCTATAATAACGATATTCTACTCCATTAGCGCCTTCCTCTTCCTCATACCAATAAAAGTAACACTGATCCTGATTGTTATACTCATCTCTTGTAATCATCTCAACACCACTGGTCAAATTACATTCACAATTTTGATAAACAGGATTATTAAAATAAGAATCGACATAATAAGATGGGATAATCATTCCATTAGGTTGAATAAGAGAATACTCAAAATAATCTCCCATTTCTTCATCATAAGCTTCTGTCATACTAGACCAACAAAAACTAGAAACATTTGCTTCTACAAACTCCTCATTTTCATCGACCATAACAATTCCATAAGAATTTTCCATTGCCAAAGTAAAATAATAATTATCTCTTTCGGTTACCTGTTGTAAATTCACATCTCGATAAGTAACTTCACAATTATGAGTCATAGCTTCATTACGAAGAGCAACAGATAAAGAAAAATACAAATGATACGTACTCGCAGTCGAAGTGTTTAAATCTTTTGTATACGCCAAAACAGCTGCTTCTACATACTCTTCCATCCCCATTGTAAATGTCGTTTCTTCCTCTGGCCCATAAGGATTATAATGCACCGTTACTGTCTCACAAACAGGATCCACAAACACATAATCATCAACGCCAGAAGAATCCATCACTGCCACAAAAAGAATAATAAAAAGTAAGATTCCTCCTGCAATAAGAGCCACAAAAAGAAATTTCTTTTTTAATAACATAGCAATTACTTTTTTAGAACCACTAACAATTGCTTCTTTCCCCATGGTATTTAAAGTCATATTAGCTGGTATATTCTCAGGCTGATTTTCAGATTCCTCTGCCAAACTATCTAACTCTTGCTCGACTTCTTCTGGAATGGACTCATTTTCTGATTGTTCTAATGCATCATTTTCATTATTATCCATGAGACCACCACCAATTCATATCCTATTTTAACAAATAATAAAACCAAAGTCCAATTAATCAGAACTGTTTTCTTTTCCTATAATAAAATATCTACAACCATATGCGCAATAATCACGAATATATTCCTCTACTTTATCAATATCATTCATTTCTTTAAAATGAGGATTTGTCTTACTATTAAATCCTTTTAATCTTAATTTTCCATAAGCCCAATCGCCCACAACATAATCAAAATCCAAAAAATAATCCGTAAGTCCTTTTTCTAAGGCCTCTAAATCAATCGCGTCTTTCTCTTCCTTCATCACCAAATATTTTTGATGATTCACCATAATATATCTTGGCATAAACTCCTCCTATAAATATCCCAACACAAACAAAGCAGTAATAAAGATAGCTGTTGCCAAAATACTAGCAAACAAAAGAAAATCCACATAACCATTGCCACTCGTAATACGATTACCATAACGTTTATAATAATTTACTGCTTTTTCTAATAACTCCGTTTTATTAGAATCGTTAGGATTGACTTGAAAAAATTGATAAATTCGCATGTTGACAGACTGCAAATCTACATCAGTCAAATTATTAACTTGCTCCATAGAATACCCAAGAATCTGATAAGCATCTGCATTTAAAATATCTCTTTGAACTTCTTCTAAAGAAAAGTGATGAGCACATTCAAAGCGTTTACTTTGAAAATAAAGTTGTATGACATCTTGGTTCGTAAAATAACGTTTCATATCGTTTTGAATAAAAACATCAGGATTACTAGGAACATATAAATAGTTTTGAAACTTTGAAACCTCTTCATCAGACAAATTCATCGTATTTTTTTTACAAAAAAACATATCTATAAAATATTTTTCAACTTTGATAAGGCCTCTATTAGGGACATGGCCCTTCTTTTCATCTTCTACAAATACTAAAAATTGTTGTTTAAAATCAGCCAAATACTCTTTAGGAAAACCGAATTTCGTTAAGTTACTATCAAATCCTCCCATATTACGTTCATTTTGAGTAATATAGGGATTAATAATATCCAACTCACCATAAATAAAAATAAGTGTACGAATAGCAGTAACCAAAAATTGATGATATTCTTTTTCATTTGGCTTATCTTTATACTTCAAATACAATTCTATTGCTTGTGAAACAACCTCATTGATAAATACATTCCCTATCATACGATCACTCCTATGATAAAAGTATAGCACAAAACTTAAGGAAAAGAAACTTCAAAGAATGTCGTTTGACTTTGATATGCACCACTAAACCAATTAGGTACTACCCCTTGTATCACTTTAGAATCCATTAATAACTGATATTCCAATGTTTTCTCTTCTTCCATCACAGGACTAACTATTTCATAAGAAATTTTAACATTTAAATATACCTCTAACAAAACATTATTAATTCCATAATCTGTAACATTCGTTTTCACTTGCGATAATACACTATCAATAAAATGAATAGAGACAGGAATATTAGGTCCAAGATTAGAAAAAAGAACGGAATCACTGACAATTCCAAAAGGAAGAGCAAGTACTATCCCATCACTATCCTGCTTTTTAAAATCAAAACTTTGATAAGGTAAAACATCAATATTTTCATTCATAGAGGACTCAATAAGTTCTGTAAAGTCACCAGCCAACTCATAAATATGTTCCATATCATAGTCAATGGAAGTAATTTCTCCTTTTCCATTCTCAGTAACAAGCAAAAACTCATCAGAAGAGTTTTTTCCTAAAGAATACATTTTAAAATTACTAGCAACACTATCGATATACTTAGAAATAGTAAGCTCAGCAACTGGCATCATTTTAGAAGTAAAAACATTAGAAAAACAAAACAAAAAGTATCCTACCAAAAAACATACTAGAACAAAAATCAAAACAATTTGGGTAGAAATCTTCATTTTAGGAAATCGATAATGCATTTTCATAGTAAACCATATGAAAAAAAACAATTTCTATGAAAGAAAAATTGTTTTAAAACCAACCTAAATTCAAAAATTCATTTAAAAAAATCACAATACCTACCACAACAGCAATAAAGACAATAACAATTAAAATTTTCACAACAATATTCCCGGCACCATTCTCATCATCATCAAAAAAATCAAAATCCTTTTTACTAAAAGACATACTATTCGTATAAAAAGAATCATCAACATCCTCATCTAATGCTTCTTGAATCTGTTTTCTTTCTGCTTCCTTTTTCTCCAAATCTTCAGAATTCTCTGATTTAGCTTCTTCTTTTTCTAACTCTTCTTGGAACTCTTTTGCCCCAGCTACAACGGTATTCTCGTCTCCTCTTAAATCACTTAAAATATCTAGTGGATCTAATTCGCCAGTATCTTCTTCCTCAGAAAAATCTTCTTCTTGGATTTTTTTTGTTTGTTTCTCATTCAAAGTAATGGTATTAATTAAATCTAAAAGCTCTTCCTTTGTTTTCTCATTTGCTGCTTTACTTTCTGCTTCAGAATCGACCTCTAAATTCTTTAATATATCATATTGCGTATCACGAATTTTCTTTAAACGCTCTTGTTCATAATCTACTTCTTTTTCTGCCCGTGCTTTTTCTAAAATAGCGTTAATATCATATTCTCTAGTCTTTTCAAGCTCAACTTCCTCTTCCTCAGGCAAATCAAACTTCACAGAACGTCTTTTAGGCTGTTCCTGATAATTTTTTTCTAAAATATCTTTTAATTTATCAATATCAATCTGACTTTTATTATCACCAATCACTTTGGCATTACTACCTATATGTAAATTAGAAATCTCACTATGTTTAATTTCTTCATACAACTCATTATTTTTTTTCGTTCTTTTAGGTGCATCATCAGTTTCATTTAAATACTTATCCAACCTTGTTCTCATAACCCTGATATCCTTTCATACTAAATGATACCATATTTTACACATTTTGCAAATGTCTCTTGTCAAAATTTGTCGAATTATCGTATTAAAACTAGACACTCAAGCAGAAAAAAGATTGAATTTATTTTCTGTTTTCAGGTATAATAAATTTGAAAAGGAGAGAAATTATGAAAAAATTAATTGTAAACACAGAAGGATGCATTGGATGTGGAGCTTGTGTTGGCATCGATCCAGAGCATTTTGACTTTAATGAAGAAGGTCTTTCACACGTAATCAGTGAAGAAAATTTAGACAGTTCAGCCATCCAAGATGCGATTGCTGCATGTCCAGTTCAAGTAATATCTTTAGAAGAAGCACAAGAAGAACAAAACGACAATGTGATTTCTCTAGAAGAAGCACAAGAAGAACAAAACGACAATGTGGTTTCTCTAGAAGAAGCACAGGAAGAACAAAACGACAATGTGGTTTCTTTGGAAGAAGAGGAAGAAAAAGCTGCATAAAAAAACTTTACCTAAGTGCGTAAAGTTTTTTTATTTCCTTAATACTAAGGCGCCGGTACTCACCAGGCTTTAAACCTTGTAAATTCAAGAAAGCGTAAGTTTCTCTTTTTAAATGAATCACTTTGTAAGAAAAATGTTCAAAAATTCTTTTTACAATGTGGTTACGCCCTTCTGTGATTCCAATCAAAATACTAGAAGTATTTGCTTCACGATTCTCTTTTTTTACTTTTAAATAACTAGGAACAACCTTTCTCCCATCAATTACAATGCCTTTTTTTAAATTCATAAATTCTTGAGGCGTTAAAATCCCATTAATTTTAGCCAAATAAAGTTTTTCCACTTCATGGGATGGGTGCATCAAAATATTTGCAAGCTCCCCGTCATTTGTAAGAAGTAGTAACCCAGTGGTATTATAATCAAGTCTTCCAACAGGATAAATACGCGTATCTGTGTCAACTAAACCGACAACCGTTTGACGTCCTTTCTCGTCCTTGACACTAGAGATGACACCTTCCGGTTTGTAAAGTAAATAATATTCTTTTTCTTCCTTAGAATTTAGAAGCGTGCCATTAACAACGATTTCATCGTCATAACGGACTTTCATACCCATTTCAGTCACCAACTCACCATTGACATAGACTTTACGATTTTGAATATATTCTTCTGCTTTTCGTCTGGAACAATATCCAGAATTTGCAATTACTTTTTGTAAACGTTCCATGGTAACCTCCTAAAACTTAATATTTTGAAACTCTTTTGGTAACGGACATTCTATTACAAGATCTTTATAATGAGGAATATGCATTTCTAAACAATTCGCATGTAACCCAAGCCTTCCTAAAGGATTTTTCCTTGCTCCATACTTTTTGTCTCCAATAATTGGATGCCCCATTCCATTCATATGCACACGAATTTGATTTTTACGGCCTGTCTCAATCTGAATTTTAACCATTGTATATGCTTTAGTTCGTTTGATAACCCGATAATGAGTAATAGCCAAATCTCCTTTTTTAGAATCATCAATCTCATGAACTTTTAAAGTGTTATCTTCCCATAAGTAATTACGAATAACTCCGTTATCTTGGGCAACACATCCTTCCACAATCGCAATATACCATCTTTTTACCCATTCATTCCAGTGATTTTGAAGATTACGTTTAAATTCCTCATTCTTAGCAAACACAACTAATCCTGATGTATCCTTATCAAGTCGATTGACAATAAATACTTTATTTTTAGGATACTGTTTTTTTACATAATCACTTGCCATATGAAACAAAGTATGCTCTCGCACTTTATCCGTACCAATTGTAAGTAACTTTGCCGGTTTACAAATCACTAATAAATTTTTATCTTCATAAATGATGTCCAGTTTCTTCACGTAACACCTCATTTTGTAATTCTATTTCATAATTTACAACACTGCCATCTGCATAATAAATTGGCATAACCTCATGAAGTTCCTCATCCGTAACATACTGTAAAATATGTCCAAAATAATAAGGATCATCCATTTCTACATTGCCACTTAATAAGACTTCCAGAGAAAGACTATCACTAATCTTAGCATAACCGCCATTATAACTCATATATCCTCGAACTAAATCATGCTTCATATTCACAATATAAGAAAGATAAGCTACTGAAATCTTAATATTATTTTCTGTAGTATAAAATGCGTCACACCGTCGATAAATTTGATATCCTTCAGATTTTAATTGAATCGCTGCCTGAATCATTTGTTGTTCCTCTTCACTAAATTTTGGGAAATGCCCCATGGTATCCAAATCATCAATTGGATAATCATCATAGCAAGGCGGCAAAACATAAATTTTGTCATATCCTTGTAGTTCTCCGTGAGAAAAAACCGGTGCAATAATTTTCTCTCCACAAATCGATGTCGTCGTGAGTTGCCCAATATTTTTTTGAACCTCTAAAGAATCATTTGGATTGTCACTTCTCTCTTGCGTAAGTAAACTAGCAACCAAGGCATATGGTTGACCATAACGTTCGCTATATTTCAAAATAATATCACCATATAACTCGTCCGTCTGGGAGCGCTTGGCAACACGATTTTCATTAGATATTACTTGCTCTGCTAAAATAATCGTACTATCAAAAGACTCGGAAAACTCTTCTGGAGTAGAAACCGTCACCATAACATCTTCTTCATAAGAGGGTAAAATAACGTTATCCACATCCTCTTCTAATTCTGAATTTGTTTCCACTACAACAGGAGCTTCCACGGTATACGTGGATTTCAAAGACGTAGCAACTAAAGAAATACTAACTGCTGAGAGTAAAAGAAATGTCGCTTTAGTTGCCCGAACCTTACCTTTATGACTTTTTAATATTGCTTTTTTTCTATTCTCTGGTACTTCAGAAAAAGCAACATCAAAATTTCCACGCTTCATCGTGACCCAGATATGGGCCTGACTGCCTTCATGCAAAATGTGATAATAATATAATTGATGACGAACTTTGACATATTTTTCTTTAAAATCAACCAAAACATCTTGACTAGCAAGCGAAAAATGAAGATGCTCACTCATCCATTGCAATATCAACTTTTCTTCCTGATACTTTGGATCTTTTAACTTTTCCATAGAAATTCTTTGCAACGTCATATTACTGCTCCATAAATTCTTCAAATAACCTTGATACTTCTTCTAGTTCTTCTTCATCAGTAACATCATTTAAAATATAATCGTCTTCCTCGCTATCAGGGTCATACTGAGATACATAAATATCATCATTACTATCATCTGCATATTCATACACTAAATAATGCTTTTTCCTTCCTTCATGATACAAACTAGTCAAAATACGACATTCAAAAGAACCTTCATCCGTATCTAATATAAATTTTTCTGGCATTTAAACCACATCCTTTCTTTTCTTTATAATTTCATTCACAGCTTTTAACACAGCAAGTTTTCCAGAATCATAAGTAAGTCCCCCTTGTTGATAAGCGACATAAGGTTCTCTCATTGGCCCATCACAACTAATCTCAATACTGCTTCCTTGAGTAAAAGCACCCACCGCCATGATCACTTGATCTTGATATCCAGGCATATCAACCGGTACAGGTGTAACAAAAGCATCCACCGGACTGCCACTTTGAATTCCTTCACAATAACTACATAAATCTTTCGCATTAGAAAAAGTAGCTGTCTGTACAATATCACATCGCTCCTCATAAAACAAAGGATCTACACTATACCCGAGTTTCTGTAATAAGTAACTTGCCAAAATAGAAGTCTTTAGAGCACTACCAACAACAGAAGGTGCAAAATAAAGACCTTGTAAAATACTTTTGTTCATACCGAGAGTTGGTCCAACATCTTTTCCTTCTCCCGGCAAGTTTAACGCTTCACTGACGAGTTTAATATACTCACTCTTTCCAACGACATATCCACCATTAGGCGCAAGTCCTCCACCTAAATTTTTAATCAAAGACCCTACAACCAAATCAGCCCCAACCTCGCTTGGTTCGTGTTTACCAACAAATTCACAATAACAATTATCAATCATAACAATCGTACTAGGGCTTAAGCTTTTAATAAGAGCAATCACTTTCTTACACTTTTCTAAATCAATTGTTTTTCTTAAAGAATACCCACGACTTCTTTGAATTTCAATAAGTTTCACAGTATGACTCTTTAAATATGCTTCAATAGCTTCATAATCAAAATCATCATCTTTTAAAGAAATCTCATCATACAAAACTCCAAAACTTTTTAAAGAACTAGGATTATCCACAATTCCAATTACTTCGTGTAAGGTGTCATATGGCGTACCCGAAATAGAAAGAAGCAAATCTCCTGGTCTTAAAATCCCAAAAAGTGTTTTTGTAAGAGCATGAGAACCTGAAATAAACTGCGAACGCACCAAAGCATCTTCGGTTTTAAAAATACTTGCATAAACACGCTCGATCACTTCACGCCCCAAGTCATTATATCCATATCCTGTTGTCGAAGAAAAACAAGACTCACTCACATGATTTTCCCAAAACGCATGCATTACTTTCGCCGTGTTATACTCTACCGTTTCATCTACTTTAGAAAATATTGGTACAAGTGCTTTTTTCGCCTCATCATACAACTCCCAAGTTTCTTGTTCCAAATCTAAAAAATCTTTCATTTTTTTACCAACTCCAATCTTCCTGACTCTTTTGTTTCTATCAGTTCTTGTATTTTAGAAACTGCAACTTCCATTGGCACAAAAGAAATGTATTTCTTCTCATCTTCTGTAAAATCATTCATCGGGGTATCAAGCCAATCAAACAAAATTGCATTCACATAAGCTTGTTTAAAATAATTAGCAAAAGTCTTAGTCATCAAATTAAGCCCAGCTTTTGAAACGTCATACTCTAGAGTCATCATATCAAAGTAATCTATCGTATTATCAGAAGAAATATTGATAATACTACCACATCTTTCATTAATTTCACTTCCAAATGCCTTCATCATCAAAAAAGGACCCACGGTATTCACTTCAAATACTTTCATAAAACTTTCCTTATTTTTACCTTCTAACTCACTAAGACTATCAATCGCAGCATTATTAACTAAAGAATCAATCACAATTCCTGCTTGAGCACATTCCTTTTTCATACGAAGAACATCAGCTTCAACAGACAAATCTCCTTGCAAAAGATAAAGAGACCCAACGTACTTTTCTTTTAAACTTTCTAACAAATCTTTATGAATATGATAATGAGCAACCACAAAATAACCTTGTTCTAATAAATACTTTGTAAGAGCAAATCCTAACCCCCCATTAGCTCCTGTGACAAGTACAGTCTTCATAACAAATCCTCATAATGTTTAAACCCAATATAAACCTTATCATCGGTAATAAGTAAAGGCCTTTTCACAAGCATTCCATCACTACTAAGAAGTTCGATCTGTTCCTCATTTGACATAGAATCTAACTTATCTTTTAAATTCATGGACTTATACAAAAGTCCACTTGTGTTAAAAAATTTTCTAGGAGACTTTCCACTAAGTTTGATCCATGCCTCTAACTCATTGCTACTTGGGGGATTTTCTTTAATATCTCTTTCTTGAAAAGGAATATGATGTTCTTTTAAGAATTCTCTAGCTTTCTTACAAGTACTGCATTTAGAATAACACAAAAAAAGGTTCATAGAAATCACTTCCTACAAACCATTATAAAGGAAAATTTTAGATTTTACTAGCGTTCTACTCTTATTTTTTCATCAAATGAAAGCGAAACTAATGCTTTTAAAAACTGTAGTTCAATAAAAGAGCGATAAGCTAAAGAAAATTGTATTGTTTCATTAATAGTATTAGTATCCACATTACTCCAGAACAAAAAGGAATTCAATAGAAAATAAATTTTCTATTTCT
>DVHP01000062.1 GCA_018711945.1 Candidatus Ventrenecus avicola | reverse complement strand
AGATCAAAAGAAAATTTTAAAATCTTTAATCACAGAGGCAACGGAAGAAGGAAGAGATGAAGGAGAAAAACAAAAAGCAATCGAAATGGCAAAGAAAATGTTGGAAGCTGGCGAGTCTATAGAAAAAATAGTAATCTATACGGAATTGCCTAGAGAAGAAATAGAAAGGCTTCAGAATTCTAATGAAAATTAGAGGTGGATAAAGCTGAGTATTAAAATTTGGGGAATAGGAATGAAAAAAAGAACAACTTAATGTTCTTCTATAAAAGAGTTTACAACATCTGTAAATTCTTTTTTTATGCTTTCTAATTCTTCCTCAGTCGTCGCTTCAAAGCGAAGTGTTAAATCAGGTCCAGTATTACTAGCCCGAATAAGCCCCCACGATTCTTCAAAGTTTACACGAACTCCATCGATATCTAAAAAAGAGTAACCTTTTTGCTTTACGTATTGTTTTACTTTTTCTACAACATCAAATTTTGTCTCATTAGAACAATGTACCTTAATTTCTGGAGTAGAGTAGTATTCAGTGATTCCTTTCAAAAGTTCACTAAAGTTTTTATTTGTTTTTGAGAGAATCTCAATAAATCTAAGTCCTGCATAAATAGCACTACAAACCTCAGGTCCACGATCATTAAAGAAAATATGTCCAGATAACTCTCCACCTAAAGGAATATGATTTTCCTTTGTATTCGCTTCTGTAAAACTAGTACCTGTTCGACTCATAAATACTGTGCCACCAAGTTTTTCCACTTCATCGATAAAAGATTTTGAACATTTGACATCACACAAGAAAGTCTTTCGTTTGGAAAATTGGATCATATCTCGCATCGCCACGATTAAATATTTATCTGCCATGACAAACTTTCCATTCTCATCAATAATTCCTAAACGGTCCCCATCACCATCAAAAGCAATGCCTATATCCGCTTTAGTTTCTAACACTTTTTCTTTTAACATGGCCATATTATTTTCGACAGCAGGATCTGGGTGATGATTTGGAAAAGTTCCATCACTATCGGAACAAATATAAGTTGCATCGATATTAGGAAAAATAGAAATCGAGTCACGAATAATCGTTGAAGTGACTCCATTGCCACAGTCAAAGACAACTTTAATTTTCTTATCTCCCATAAAAATATTATCTTTCAAATAATTGAGATATAAATTTTTAATGTCCCTTTTTTCATACATTCCAGAACCGGTATAAAATTCTCCCTTTAAAGTAAAATCTTTAAAGTCTTCAATCATGTCTCCTCGCGCATTAGCAATAGGGTCAAATGAAAACTTAAATCCATTATCATCTTTCGGATTATGACTGGCTGTCACCATAATTCCATACGTATTTTCAATGTATCTAGAGTAATAATGCATAGGTGTCGTAATCATTCCATAATCAATCACGTTAATCCCAGAATCTAATAATCCTTCCTTTAAAGCGGCAATTAAAGATGGAGAAGATAACCGGTTATCGCACCCAATCACACATTTTCTTTTATCGCAATATTTTTGCAAGTAAGTTCCATAACTTTGACCAATAATATAAGCAACTTTCTCATTGATATCATTTGGATAATTTCCCCGGATATCATATGCTTTAAAAATAGATTCATTCATTTTATCAACCTCTTTTTATAGTATATTCAGTATACCATAACTTTTATGTTCGCAAAAGATAAGCGTCAAAATACGACAAGTATTTGACAAATAGATGACACAAAAATTGACAGTTCAAAAAAAATGAAGTATTCTATATCTAGGTGAGGATTATGGAAAAAGAAATTAAACACATGCCTATGTATCGTGGATTAACTCCAGAAGAATTCAAAAAGCAAAATTCAAAAAATCATAAAATTCAACAAAGACGTCAAGAAGAAAGAGCAAAAAAAAGTGAATTCAGAAAAAAAATTGCAACCATTATTATAGGAGCAAGCATACTAGCATTAGGCGTCAAAGCTGGTTATGAATATGCACAATCAGAAATAACAGGGCAGCAACAAGAAGAACAGGAATACAAAGAATTTCTAGACGATCTTGCTTATGATAATGCCTTAAAAGAATATTATCCAATAGCAGATGAAATTATTGAAGAAAATATAACCGTACGTGAGAATTATCCTAATCCACTTATAATGTGGGATGAAAAAGGCGCCGCTGAAAAACTAAGCGCTTATCAAAGTGATTTATTAAATCAAGGATATGAAGACGTTTCTAGAAATATTATTGCTACGATTTATACAGAATTACAATCAAAATATCCTGCAATAAATGCCTATGACTGTACAGATAGAATGATCAAAGAATTCACCGGTGGAAAAAGCTTAGAAGAATATTATGAATCACTAGGCTACACTGGAGAAGATATGGAAAAAGTAGTCGATGAAATTAGACATGGATTAATGGCAAATCAAGAATATGAAGAAAATATAGCTCCAAAAGGAGGACTGAAGCATTAATGGAAGATGTAACAATTTATACGATTGATAATAAAGATTATATCGAACTAGAAAGAATAGAACATTTAGGAAAGACCTATGTATATTTAGTAAATGATGACGATGAGGAAGATGTTCTAATTCAAGAATACAAAAGTGAAACTCCTGATGAATTTTATGGTATATCATCAGAAGTATATTTAGACGTTTTAACAAAATTTAAACAAAAATTAGAAGAAGATAGCAAAGAAGTGGAATAAAACACTTCTTTTTTTGTACCATCTTGCATAACATGATTTAGAAAGGATGATGTTATGAAAAGTATAATACCTTTTACCAAGGAACTGGACTTTAAAACAAAAGTAAGTGAAATAACCAGTATATCATTAGAAAGAGAGTTTGAAGTAAATGCATCTTCCATTGATGGAAGTTTGTATGTATCAGGTGATTATAAAAGCCATGAAGTAAGTGCCAACGTAATCCCTTTTAACTTTAAAATTCCCTTTGCGATTGAAATTCCAGATAACTTAGTAGAAGAAAGTATTACTTTAGAAATTAGCGATTTTGCCTATGAAATGGAAGAAAATAGTAAAATTAAAGTAAGTATTGAACTAGAACTATTCGGCGAAGAAAAAGAGAGTGAGGAAGAAGAACCAACTCCAGTCGAAGTGGATTCAGACGAAATCGTAAAAATGCTAGAAGAAGCATCAGAAAAAGAAAAAGAAGAAGATCGAAAAGAAAGCGAAGAAGAATTAAAAGACAACGAAGAAAAAGAAATAGAAACTAATCAAGAAGAAATAAGAGAAAAAGAAGATTTAGAAGAAGAAACAAGAGAGGAAACAAATAATGCCATGACTGAGGAAGAAAATGTAATCATAACAGGAGCATCGAATACTATAGATGAGTATACTACTTATCATATCCATATTGTGAAAGATGGCGAAACAATCGAAACAATTTGTACGATGTACAATAGTAATCTTGCTTTACTAAATGACTATAATGACTTAAGTGAAGTAACCAAAGGAATGAAACTAATAATCCCTGAAAATGATGAATCGTAAAAGTGTTGAAGTAATCAAACAAATTTACAAACCATATAAATATACAATTCAAGGCCGCGCTCATATATTAGAATCTACTAGTGGTAATGTCGTCATCAAAGAAAAAGAAAATGATATTAGACATCTCTATGAATATTTACAAAGTAGAAGTTTTAACCATTTTCCAGCATTACTAGACGACTCCAGAGACGGCATTAACGTTTTCGAATACGTTCCAGACACCAAGATGCCTAAAGAACAAAAAGCTATGGATTTTATTAAAGTTGTTGCTTTACTCCACCAAAAAACAACGTACTACAAAGACGTGAACGAAGATGAATTCAAAAAAATATACGATAAAGTTCATGATAATATAGAATATTTAAAATATTTCTATGATAATCTATACGAAGAGTACTACAAAGAAATTTATCCCTCTCCAAGCCAGTATTTCCTCTTGAATAATTTTTCTAAAGTATACTCTTCGCTGCTATTTTCAGAACGCGAACTAGAGATTTGGTATAGTAAAGTAAGAGAGTTGAAAAAATACAGAGTTTGCCAAATTCATAACCATCTCTCATTAGATCATTTTTGCAAAAGTAAAGAAGAATGTCTCTTGAGTTGGGAAAAAAGTACCAAAGATACTCCAGTTCTAGATTTAATTGGCTTTTATAAAAATTGCTACTTTGATATGAATTTCGAAACACTATTCCATGAATATTTAAAATATTGTCCTTGGAGTGATGAAGAACGCTTATTGTTTTTTATAGTGATATCGATTCCTCCAAAGTTTGAATTAAAAGGCACAGAATTTGAATTAGTAAAAAATATTAGAGAAGTTTTAGATTATGTATACAAAACAGAAAGCCTAGTAAGGCCATATTATACGGTAGAGGAAAAACAGCAGTAAACAAATTTCGATTAGCAAAATAAAAATATTAAAGCGAAAAGGAAGAATTAAGGTAATAATTAATTGATAAAAAATTAAAATACACAATATAAAAATAGCTAAGATAGTAAAAAAGCCACCGTTTCGATTGCAATGTCTCATACGCTTCACCTATTATAGGGTATGAAAATTTTTTCGTTTTGCTTGTCAAAAAAGTTGAAAAAAACTATAAAATACGTTAAAATAACAGTAGAAAAACGAAGACAAAGAAGAGTAAAAATCATTATGGCTTCATAGAGACTCTAGGGATGGTGAAACTAGAGAGCAAGTGATTTTGAAGAACCTTTGGAGTGGTTACTGTGAACAAGGTAACCCGGGGACTCCCGTTATCAAGAAAAGAAAAAAATAAGGTGGTACCGCGGGTTTCTCGTCCTTTAGTGGTGCTGCCTTTTTGTATTTTAGGAGGCTAATTATGACAAGAGAAGAATATGCAAATATGTTATTACCGAAAGTTATGCATGACAGAGCGTACTACGAAGAAAAGTACAAAAAAAGAAATTTACCGAATGATGCAATGGTAACAAGAATTGGGCCAAGTCCAACAGGATTTGTTCATATCGGAACTCTTTACCAAGCAATTGTTGCAAACCGTCTTGCAAAACAATCTGGCGGCGTCTGTTTCTTAAGAGTAGAAGACACTGATCAAAAAAGACTTGTAGAAAATGGAATAGAGCAAATATTAGATGCTGTAAAAAACTATCAAATTCCGTTTGATGAATATCCAATAGACATGGAGCACGAAGTAGGAGAGTATGGTCCATATATTCAAAGTAAACGTGTGGATATCTATCAAGCGTTCGCAAAAGACCTAATCATAAAAGACCTTGCTTATCCATCGTTTCTAACCGATGAAGAAAAAGAGGAAATGACCGAAAAACAGAAAAAAAGAAAACAACGAATCGGATATTATGGAATATGGGCAAGCGCGGAACGTAGTCTTACTATGGAAGAAGTAAAAGAAAAAGTAGAAAAAGGTATCCCTTATGTCATCCGTTTAAAAAGTAAAGGATCTTTTGATAATAAAATCATCGTCGAAGACTGCATTAAAGGAAAGTTAGAATTTCCAGAAAACGATATGGACCATGTTTTATTAAAAAGTGATGGTATTCCAACCTATCATTTTGCTCATGCCGTTGATGATACTTTAATGGGAACAACTCATGTAACGCGTGGAGATGAATGGCTCTCTAGCCTCCCTCTGCATATGGAATTATTTCACGTACTAGGATTCGAGCCACCAAAATATGCTCATCTAGCAACCATTCAAAAAGAGGAAGATGGAAAACGTAGAAAAATTAGTAAAAGAAAAGATCCAGAAGCAAATGTTAAATTTTATAGTGAGCAAGGAATTCCAGTTGAAGCCGTAAAAATCTATTTACTAACCCTTGCCAATTCCAATTTTGAAGAATGGTTTTTAGCAAATCCTGATAAAGATATCGAAGAATTTAAAGTAACGTTTGATGCAATGAGTGAAAGTGGAGCTTTATTTGATATGGAAAAACTTCTAAATATCAGCAAAAACTATTTAAGTAGAATTACAGCTGAAAAGTTCTATGAAGAACTATATGACTGGGCGAACGTTTATGATAAGAACTCTTTAAGTGATTTAGAAAACTACAAAGACATCATTATAGCAACATTGAATATCGAAAGAAATACCGAAAAACCACGGAAAGACTACGGAATGTACAGCGAAGTCCTACCAAATATTTCCTATATGTATGGCGAGTTTAAACCAGAAAATTACGAATGGCAAAAAATTACAGACATGGAAGAAATCAGAGAAATTTTAAATACTTACATAGAAAACTATTACGACGAAGATGATACCGAAGAAGTTTGGTTTAACAAAATGAAGAGGTTGTGTGACTCTTTAGGATACGCTTCTAACATGAAAGAATACAAGAAAAATCCTGAAAATTTCAAAGGTAATGTCGCCGATGTATCAACAGTTATTCGTGTTGCATTAACCGGCAAATCAAGAACGCCAAACCTTTATGACATCATGAAAATATTAGGAATAGACGAAATAAAGACGAGAATTCAAAAAATAGGATAATAACGAAGAGGAACGAAAGGAAAAAATATGTAATGCTATCAAAACAATCAATCGAAGAATTATAGGAAGAATATCTTGTAGACCATGAAAAAGATATAGAGGGATTTGCCTCATATTTAGTGTTTACTTGTTTTTATCAAGGGGCTAGCAACATAAGTTTACCATTTCTTGCAATGGCGATTGTAAATGAACAAGGAAAAGTTATAGTAATGCCAAACTTAAACTACGATTTACAAACAAAGCGCTTTATTATTGCCTATCTTTTAACTGAGTATAGTAAAAGAAAAGAAAAGTCATACACGTCTACATTCTTCTTACAAGATATGGACTTACAAATCTATGAAAAAGCAAAATCATTTTATAAATTAACGTTACAAGAAGAGTTAAAAAACTTGGAAAGAGAAAGGAAGATGAAAAATGATCTCAATTAAAACAGACTCAAGAAAAGTAGTACCAGGAGATACTTTCGTGGCAATCAAAGGGTATACAGTGGATGGTCACGATTATATTGAAAGTGCCATTAAAAATGGCGCGACCAAAATTGTTTGTGAAAAAGGACATTACGAAGTAGAAACATTAGTCGTAGAAAACACCAAAACTTGGCTTCAAAAATATTTAGTAGACCATTACAAAGAAGAAATCAACAAACTAAAAATTATTGGAGTAACAGGGACCAACGGAAAAACAACAACCTGTTACTTAACATACCAAATGTTAAAAAAACTTGGTGTAAAAGTAGCATATATGGGAACCATTGGGTTTTACTTTCAAGATGAAGTAGTAGAACTACCAAATACCACACCAGAAATATTAGATGTTTATTCTTATATGATGGAAGCCTTGGAAAAGGGAGCTACTCATTTCGTAATGGAAGTATCTAGTCATGCTCTAGCAGAAAAAAGAGTAGAAGGAATAGAATATACTTTGGAAGCATTCACAAACTTAACAGAAGACCATCTAGATTACCATAAAACAATGGAAAACTACCTAGCATGCAAACTCTTAATTTTAAAACAATTAAAAAGTGATTGTCTTATCATTGTAAATCACGATGACGAATATGCAAGCTACTTTGAAGAAAAAAATGCAAAAACTCTAGGGTACCATGGTAAGGATTACCAAATAATAAACTATGAAGATACTATAAATGGCACGAAAATTACGTTCCAAATGAAAGATGTAACCTATGAAATTGAAACAAACTTAAAAAGTGAATTTAACGTTTACAATTATTTAACCTCTTTTGCATTAGTCCATAACTTAGGATTTACACCAGAAGAGATCTTTAAAGTAACGAAAGAAGTCATGCCTCCACGTGGCCGTTGTGAAGCCTTAAAAGTGGGTAGTGGTATCGCAGTAATTGACTATGCGCATACACCAGATGCCGTAGAAAAAATTATCAATGCGTTTTCAAATCCTAAAAAAGGTAGAATCATTACACTTGTCGGTTGTGGTGGCGATAGAGACCCAATGAAAAGACCGATTATGGGAAGAATCGCATCAGAAAAAAGTGATTATGTGATATTTACCAACGATAATCCAAGAACCGAAGACCCGGAAAACATTATGAAAGATATATTAAACGGGGTCAAAAAAGAGAATTACGAAGTCATTATGGATCGAAAAGACGCGATTAAAAAAGGTTTATCAATGCTAGAAGAAAATGATGTATTCTTAATTCTTGGAAAAGGACACGAAGACTATCAAATCCTTGGTCATACCAAACATCACTTCAGCGATTTAGAAGAGGTAGAAAACTATCTAAAAGAAAAAAATTCCTAATTTTGAGGAATTTTTCTGTTAAGCGAAGTATCTTGTAACAAATTCTTGATATACGAATCTAAAGATTTCTTGATTTCATGCCATTCATTATCACGGTAAGTATCTGTAAGACCATTACATAAAGCATATTCATATTCTTGGTCCATATCATCGATAAAATAAAGATTGTTAGGATTTAGTAAAATAAATTCTTCATCGATAACAAAGGCTTTTCCAAAATAAGTTTCTATAAAACCTCTTCCATCATAATAATTTTCATCATATAGAAAAATATAATGCGATGCTTGAGCAACATATACGACTTTACCTTCCGGAAAATATTCCTGTAAAAGCTTTGCAAAATAAAAACAATACTGATTGGTTAAAATTTTATAGTCTTCTACATATATATTTTGAGGACTTACATACTTTGTGGTAAATAATTGACTAATGTAATGAGAAATTTGCTTAATAAGATAATCCATAGTTTCTATATTATACATAATAGCCCTCCTTTTGAATGCTATTATACAAAAAGAAACAAAAAAATCAATGTTGTATAAAAGAAAAAATGTAAAAAAACGTAAAAGAAAAGAGGAAATAAAATGTTGATAAATAAAATGAAAAATGCCAGAAAATCAAAAAAAACTTCACAAATACTATGAAATTTTAAGAAATTTAAAAGAACATGAAATAGAAGTAGATGAAATGCTTGGTTTTATCAGATATCATCAACAGTTTCCTCTAGATGAAAAATTTCTAAAACAAAATGGTATCCTTCATGCAATTCAAAAGTTTTATAGTCAAGATAAAATAGAATTTGAAAGAAAATTAAAGAAAAATCCAGGCGATGTCCATATCCTAGAACGAATTAAAGCAGATGAGTTATGCATCGAGTCCAGAGAACAATGTTTTCCACTAGAATATTTATTAGTACAAAAAGAATTTCTAGAAAAAGAGTTAACTGAAGAAGAAAAAGAGCAAGTAAGAGAAGAGATAAATAGGGAAGTAACCCGTCTAAAATAAGAAAGAAGGAAAATAAATGAAATTAACCGTAAAAAAAATACTAGAAATTACCAAAGGACAACTAATTTCAGGGGAAGAAAACTTAGAGATAGAGTCTTTTTCGAAAGATACTAGAACCATAAAAAAAGGGGATTGCTATGTTGGAATTAAAGGAGAGAATTTTGATGGCAATCGTTTTTGGAATGATGCCAAAGAAAAGGGTGCTTGTGCGTGTCTTCTAGATTCCTTTGAAGGAGAGTTAAAAGAGAGTGTTCCATTTACAATTATTTTAGTAAGTGACACGATAAAAGCAATTCAAGCCTTAGCCCATTATGTAAGAATAGAAAGTCATGCCAAAGTAGTAGCCATCACTGGTAGTGCCGGAAAAACAAGTACAAAAGATATGATTGCAAGTGTCTTAAAAGAAAAATATAAAGTATTAAAAACTCCAGGTAATTTAAATGGACAAATAGGATTACCCTTAAATATTTTGTCTTACAAAGATGAGCCAGTTTGGGTTCTTGAAATGGGTATGAATGATTTTGGTCAGCTAAAAGAATTATCAACTATCGCGAGTCCTGATGTTGCAGTCATTACGAATATTGGAACTGCCCACATTGGAATTCTAGGCTCTAGAGAAAATATTTTAAAAGCCAAATTAGAAATATTAGAAGGAATGAATGATACAGGCACATTAATTTTAAATGGTGACAATGACTTACTAAAAACAGTGAAAACAAACTTAAAACAAATAACTTTTGGTTTAGAAACAACGAACGATTTTGTTGCAACAGATATTAAAATGACTAGCGAAAACACCATCTGTAAAATAGAAAACCATGAAATAAAAATCCCTGTGATGGGAGAAGTGTTCGTATATAATGCTCTAGCCGCATACACAGTCGGAAAATTATTTTCCCTAACACCAGAAGAAATAAAACAAGGCATCGAATCATTTCAGATGAGTAACAACCGAATGAATACAATAAAAACAACAAAATATACCATCATAAACGATACTTATAATGCCAATCCAGACTCCATGAAAAGTGCTATAAAAACATTAGCAACATTAAAAGGAAGAAAAGTAGCTATCCTAGGAGATATGCTAGAACTAGGAGAAAAGGAAATAGAATATCATCAAGAAATAGGAGAATTTTGCAATGGAAAAATAGATGTTTTAATTGCCATCGGCTCATTAAGTAAAAATATATTTGATAAATTTACTAAAGAAAAATATTATTTTAAAACCAATGAAGAAGCAGAAAAAAACTTAAACAATATTTTAAAAGAAGACGATACAATTCTAATAAAAGCTAGTCATAGCATGAAATTAGAAGAAATCGTAACCTATTTACAAAAGAATAGCTAAGAAATAAAAATTATGATTCAGGAGTGCAAAAGAATTATGAAAGAAGAATTGGAAATATGCGTTAGAGCAAAGGAATCATTTAATGAAGTATATAAAAAAATGCTTAACCTAGGATTTCACATTCAGGAAGATTTTATTTTAAAAGATATTTATATGGTACCTAATGATATTAGTATCAGTTTAGAAAATGAAAATTTGATTTTTTCTAATTATATTTTAATAAGAGAAACGGTTGGTAAAAGAAAAGTTTTAGCATTAAAGCAGAAAAAAATAAATGAAAAAGGAGAAATTATAAATCAAAAATCCATAAAATGTCCGATTATTGATATTGATAAAACCTATGAATTTATAAAAGCACTTGGATATAAAAAAATATTTGAAATAACGGATCATAATATTTTAATGAGTAATGGTAAAAACGAAATCTATATTCAAGATGTTAAAGGAGTAGGAACATACATAGAGATGGAACAAAATAATTTATTATTAAAGAACAATAACGGAAATAATATAGAAGAAATGAAAAATACTTTAAATAGTTATAATTTAAATATTGATGATAATGATTATTTTGTTAGAAAAGCAGCTGATGTTTTAAAAAGTATTTTGTGAATTTTAATAAGAATACTATAGAAATGGCAAAAATCCATTTCTTTTTCTTTTTTTTAAAAACGAGGATATCCGCCAAGTCAATTTTTAAAATTTCACATAAAACTAATAGTGAAAGGAGAAAGAAAAATGGAAACAGACTATAATAATTGCAAAAGTGAAGGTTTATGCGAAGTAGTAGATTGTTTAGTAGATCGTTGTAAAATAGGTCCAACTGGCCCAAGAGGTGCCACAGGACCAACGGGACCATGTTGCCCAGGCCCAACAGGACCAACTGGTCCACAAGGGTTAATAGGAGTTACTGGTCCGACTGGAGCAACAGGAGTAACCGGACCTACAGGCCCAACAGGACCAACCGGCCCACAAGGACTTGCAGGAGTAACTGGTCCAACTGGTGCAACAGGTATTACTGGCCCAACGGGACCAACAGGAGCAACCGGACCTACGGGACCTGCAGGTGCCAATTTAAATTCCTTCGCAATGGTGCATGACGAATCAAATTCACCTATTTTAATGACTGAACCAGTAAAATTTAATGTTCCGAATTTATTGAGTGACATTACCTATGATCCAACAACAGGAGAATTTAGTGTTCCAACTGCTGGACAATACATGGTACATTGGTGGATTAATGTTCGCAACAAGGATAAATCAGGAACATGTGGTCCTAGAGCATTAGGAATTGAATTCCATCAAACCGAACCATTTGATGTATTAATTGCTCATTCATCTACTCACAATCTTGTCTATCCTTGTCAAACTGGTACCATTAGTGGTAATGCAATCTTCACTGCATCAGCAAATTCAAAATTCCGCTTCTTTAATACCTCTGGTGTCGATATTGATTTAGTAGCAAATGACCTATATTCTGCATCTGTATCAATGAACAGAATAAATTAACAACCAAAAGACGTTCTTCCAAGTGAGGAGCGTTTTTTTCGTTGACATCAAAATCGAAAAATGATAGGATTATTTCAATCTGATGACGAACTAGATAATGAGTTTAATAATGTTAGGAAGTGGTAGTATGTTGTTAACAGGGTTAAAACGTTTTCCTGACTGTCAAAAAAAGGAAATAGAGAAAGCCTATCATTTATCTGAAGAATTACATAAAGGACAGTTGCGGCTAAGTGGCGAACCATATTTTATTCATCCTCTAGAAGTCGCGCAACTTCTTATTGATGCTGGCAAGGATTATGAAACAGTTTGTGCAGGAATTTTACATGATACTTTAGAAGATACCAACATAACGTATAACGAATTAAAATCTATTATGGGCGAAGTCATTGCATATTTAGTATATAATGTAAGCAAAGTAAAACTGCTCGCAGATGCCAGTAAAGAAGATATTACATATGCAACCGATCGAAAGATGTTTGAAAACTTAACGAAAGACATTCGAGTGATTGACATAAGGCTTGCTGATCGTACTCATAACATGAGAACAAAAGAATTTTGGAGCAAAGAAACACAACAAAGAAAAGCAAGAGAAAATTTTATGATATATATTCCTATGGCCAAAAGTATCGGTGCATGGCGTACCAAAAAGTTTCTAGAAGACAGTTCTTTTGAAAGCTTATATCCAGAAGAATATTACAGAATAAAAGAAAAATTTAAAGAAATAAAAAAGGAATATGAGCCAGATGCACTAAAAGCATTGAATAAAATACAAACAACGATGGCTGATCAAAACATTCATTTTGTGGAATCGAAAGTTCAATTTAAAAATATCTATGGTATTTATGAAGATATGATTTTTAAAAATAGAGAAATCTATCAACAAGATGATTTAGTGAATTTCAAAATAATTGTGCAGGGAATACCTGAGTGTTATGCTACATTAGGCATTGTAAATGATCTTTTCCGAAATAAAAACGTAGTAGATTATATAGGAAATCCAAAGCCAAATCTTTATCAATCCTTACATTCTGTAGTTACTTACCAAGACTCCCGAGATGCTTTAGTAAAAATTAGGACCGCTTTAATGGATTTAAAAGCAACATATGGTATGTCTTATCAAGAATATACCCAAATGGGTGGAAGAAAATTATTTCAAGGAATTGCTGAAATTTCCGAAAAATTTCCGGACACCAAAGAATTTTTAAGCTATGCAAGAAGAGAACTTGCCTGTCAAAAAATAACAGTATTCACAGAAGAAGGGAAACGTTGTGAATTAGCAAAAGGAGCAACCGTTGTAGATTTTGCATTTTACGAAGGCAAAGGAACAAGAATGTATACTGCTATAGTAAATGGAGAATCAGTTCCACTAAATTATACCTTAAAACAAGGGGACACGATTAGTATTATTTCACTAAATGAGGAAAGAGTTTTAGATGAAGAATACTGTCAAAATGCTCAAACAATTTATGCTATGCAAACGATTCAAAGAGAATTAAAAAGAAAAAATAGTTAGAACTAAAAAAAGCTAAATTATAAAAATAATGAAGAAAAAACCTCGCCATAAAACGAGGTTTTTGTAAACTTTTTGGTGACCTGTATGGGGTTTGAACCCATGAATGTAACCTTGAGAGGGTTATGTGTTAGACCGCTTCACCAACAGGCCATTACTTCCAAAGCACTCTAATCATAACATAAAAGTTAAAATTAGACAATAAAAAATGAATGAGATAAAAACAAATTTTCGGTTTATTCCGAAGGCTTTTTTTGATATACTTATAAAAGTAGGATGTGAATTATATGAAAATAGCGTTAATTAATGAAAACAGTCAAAAAAAGAAAAATGCTTTCATATTAGAAGTATTAGAGAAAGTAGCAAAAAAATATGGCCATGAAGTATTTAATTATGGGGTAAGTGAAGAAAAAAATGCCAACATAAACTATGTTGGGGCAGGCGTGCTTACTGGAATCCTATTAAATAGTGAAGCCGTCGATTTTGTCATAACGGGTTGCTCTAGTGGTGAAGGGGTCTTAATCAGTGCGAATGCCATGCCAAATGTTTACTGTGGGTATGTATCAGATGCTGTGGATGCCAAACTTTTTGCCAAAATAAATGGTGGAAATGCCATTTCAATTCCTTTTGGTAAATATTTTGGAACAGGCAGTGAGTTTCTCCTAGAATCCATTTTTGAAGCTTTATTTTCTACTACTTTCAAAGAAGGATATCCTCTAGAAAGAAAAGAAATTCAGGATAATCAAAGAAAACAACTCGAAGATATTAAATATTCTTCTCAAATAGGAATGACTGAAATATTAGAAGAAGTAGATAAAGACTTTTTATACGATATCATTCATAACGATTACTTTGAAGAAAATTTCTTTTATTACTCCAAAGATGACAACGTGAGTGAACTATTAAAAGACTTGTGCGATGCCAAGTCCGATTATAATTATTAACTTCTTGAGTATTACAAAAAAAATCTTATAATAGACCTTCAAAAGAAAGAAGGTTTTTTCATGCCAAAAGTATCCGCTATTATTCCTTGTCATAATTCTGAAAAGTTTTTAAGTACATGTTTAAACTCAGTTTGCTGCCAAACACTAGAAGATATCGAAGTATTAGCCATCGACGATCATAGTACAGATCACACCATAGATATATTAAAAAGGTATGAGAAAGAGTTTCCAAAAATGATGAGAGTATATTCTCTTGAAGAAACAACAGGGGTGTCAGCCACTAGAAATTTAGGATTAGAAAAAGCAGATGGAGAATTTATTGGCTTTGTCGACTCTGATGATTTAATCTCCATCAATATGTATCATGATTTTTATTGTCTTGCCAAACAAACTGGTGTATCCATCGTAACAGGATGCTGTATTCCTATCAAAGAAGAGGATTATAACAATCACTATATTCATTTCGCAGATTATACGAAAGAAAAAGAGTATACCAATTACTTACAAGACCCTGAGATTTATTTTAGAGAAAGTCCTGCAGTTTGGGATAAAATCTTTTTCCATGATTTAATTGGAAACACCAAATTTCTAGAGGAAGAATTTTTGAAGATAGTGGATTTACCTATCCGTTACTACTAAAAGCAAAAGTTGCATATAAAATTGCTAGAGGAGACTATTTGTACCGTCAAAGAGCGGGAAGTGTCACAAAGGAATTAGACGATCCTACAGAAAAAATATTTGATATGCTGGCCATTACAGAAGATATGAAAAAGTTTGCCCAAGAAAATCATTTTAATGAAGTTCAAACGAAACTTTTAGAAGATGTTATAAAAGAAAGACTTCTAATTACCGTAGCTCATATGAATGATTGGGAGATTCCCAAAGAGAAAAAAAGAAAACTAATAAGAAATGCTATTTCTATATATGAATACTATAATGGAAAACTAAATGAATTTAAAACGTATGAAGCGAAATATCTTTATTTTCAGTTAACTGCATTGGCCAAAAAAAACGGTTCAAAAAAAATAAATTCCTTAGAAGAAAAAGAAGCCTTGCAACAAGAAACACTAAAACTTGTCAAATCATTGTCTACTAGTAGAGATTCTAACAAAAAAAATGTATAATAAGGAAGAAAGGAAAAGAGAATATGTTAAAAGTAGAAAATGTAACAAAATATTATGACGAACATCTTGCAGTAGACAATCTATCCTTTGAAGTAGAAGATGGAGAAATATTTGGTTTACTAGGTGTCAATGGCGCTGGAAAAACAACGACATTCCGTATGATTATAGGACTTCTAGAGCCAACAAGTGGTAAGGTTACGTTAGATGGTAAACCAATCGATTATAATGTGACAGACAAAATAGGCTTTTTAACAGAAGAAAGAAGCTTACTTACCAAACTAACCGTGAAAGAACAAATTATTTATTATGGTGTATTAAAAGGAATGAAAGAGCAAGAAATTTTAAGAGAACTAGACAAATGGCTAGAAAGATTTCATATTTCTGAATATAAAAACCGTAAAATAAAAGAATTATCAAAGGGAAATCAACAAAAAGTACAATTCATATCCGCTGTGATAAATAATCCAAAATTGTTGATTTTAGACGAACCATTCTCAGGATTAGACCCGATTAATGTGGAAATGTTTATGGATGCGATTAAAGAATTTAAAAGTCGTGGAAGTAGTATTATTTTTTCTTCTCATCGAATGGAACATGTGGAGCTTTTCTGTGAAAAGTTAGTAATTCTTGTAAAAGGAAAGTCTGTGTTAGAAGGAAACCTAAAAGAAATTAAAAAGAACTATCGCCGAAAAAATATCCATATTATCGGAGATGTAGATAAAAAAGCAATTGCCAACTTAGAAGGAGTGGAATCTGTCGAAGAAACAGCCGAAGAATTCATTGTAAAAATTGCTTCTAACAAATACATTGATGATGTTTTTAAAATTGTGAAAAAAGGGAATAATATCACAAAATTTGCTGTAGAAGATCCAACCCTAAATGAAATATTCTTAAGTAAAGTAGGTGAGTCATATGAAGGCTAAATTAAAGTTTTTAACCAAACAAAGCCTTGACAAAAAAATAAAAACAAAATGGTTTTTAGGTGTAAACATTTTCTTAATGATATTATTAATTGTCCTTGTAAACATCGACCGAATCGTGACATTCTTTGGTGGAGATTTTAATGAAGAGATCAGTGTCATTGTTCATGATGAAGTCGGGGGATACGACGAGTTTGCAAGTTATTTTGAGACTTCTGCAGAAAGTCTAGGGGAAATGAAAAATTACAAAATAGAAGAATCTACAGAATCTTTAGAAAATCTAAAAAATTCCCTCGAAAAAGATGACAATAAAATTATTATTTCTCTGGAAGCAGATCCTACAAATTACTTAAAAGGACAAATGATTAGCTTTGATGAAGTAGGTACGATTAGTACCCAGTTAATTCAATCATCCATTAATGCATTAAAACAAGAAATTGCTATTAAAGAAAGTGGGTTAACGGAAGAACAAATCACGTCTCTAACAAGTCCTGCTACAATCGAAACAGTACTAACCAATCCAGATAAAGATTCTGAAGCAAACAAAGATTTAATTGCTGCTGGAGTAATTATGATCATTATTTTGCCGAGTTTCTTTCTGATTTTAACATTAGTACAAATGATAGGTTCTGAAGTAAATGATGAAAAAACAACGAGAAGTATGGAAATTATCATTTCAAATGTTTCTCCTCAAACACATTTTTTATCCAAGGTATTTTCATCAACATTATTTGTAATCATTCAAGGAGTCCTATTAGTATTAGAAGCTCTAGTTGCTGTGTTATTTAGAGTATTTACAAGTGGTGGAATTAGTTTAGGTGGTGCATCAACCGGAGAATTAACAACTCAAATTAGCGATATATTAACCCAAGTCAATAATAGTGGTGTCTTATCTACGATGTTACAAGGGTTACCATGGATCTTATTATTGTTCTTATTCTCTTTCGTTTTATATGCAATCGTAGCAGGTGTTCTCGCTTCTATGACAACCAGCATGGAAGACTTCCAACAACTTCAGACACCAATCATGCTAGTCATTATGGCAGGATACTACTTAGCAATCATGGCAAGTCAGTTTGAAGGCGCATTATTTATTAAAGTAATGTCTTATATACCTATGATATCATTTATGGTATCTCCAGCATTATTTATGCTAGGGCAAATAGGTATATGGGAGCTAGTCATATCAACACTGATTACAATCTTATGTACATGGATATTCTTTAAATATGGACTTCGTATTTATAAAGTGGGTATCCTAAACTATTCCTCTTCAAAACTATGGAAGAAAATGTGGAAATCCTTAAAGAAAAAAAGTGCTTAAAAGTGGCTTATGCCACTTAAAATCGAGGCATAGTTCAGTTGGTAGAACGCTAGCTTCGGGAGCTAGAGGCCGCAGGTTCGAGTCCTACTGCTTCGACCAGAAAAAAAGAAACCGTCAATCAAACTGACAGTTTTTATATTGGAAGAAAAGGGTGATGTTTACGGCAACCCTTTTGGAACCGTAATAATAAATTCCTCCAACAAATATATACTATGCATAGTTTTAAAATAGCCAAATAATGAACAGTTATGTTGTTAGGTGTGGACAGGAAAAATATTTCCTTGCATACCAATCGTATGTTTGCTATAATGATGCCGGATATATCTGAAATTCAGGTGCTTTCCCTCTTTCTAAAATTATTAAAAAAGAAAGGGGATGGTATTATGCGAAAAAACGAAAAATTTTTACACCGTATTATACACCAATTAGTGCTAGTAATTTTTATATTGCTGGCTATTATTATCTTAAAATAATAATAAAAAAATAAAGGCACCTTCATCAGCATTTGACTGAGTCGGGTGCGAATCCATTTTTGGGAAGCATCTGATAGCAACTTCAGATGTATCCTTTTTTATTTTATGAAATTTCTTTCATCTATATACATGATAGCATAAATTTTTATTTTTTTCAATTTTTCTTGACAGGGGGGGGGTTCTTCATAGTACAATCAATATAGAATGGGTGT
>DVHP01000061.1 GCA_018711945.1 Candidatus Ventrenecus avicola | reverse complement strand
ACCTACTTTATGGATAGTTTCAAACAAACTATCGGAAGAACCATGTTGGGAAGTAACTTTTCCTTTTTTCTTTTTCTTGACATGCGTACAATTGTATTATATACTAAAGCTACTTGATAAGAAAAGTTGGTGAGAAAATGAATGGTGTATTGTTTGTAAATAAACCAGAAGGTTTGACAAGTCGAGATGTTGTAAATCAAATAAGTCGTATTTATGGAACGAAGAAGGTAGGACATACTGGAACACTTGACCCTATGGCTACGGGGGTTTTGATTGTTTGTCTTGGCAGTTATACGAAACTTGTAAATCTTCTTACTAGTTCTTATAAAGAGTATATCGCTGATATGAAGTTTGGAGTAAACACAGATACTGGAGATGTTACTGGAAATGTGTTAGAAACTAAGGAAGTAAATGTTTCTTATGACGAGTTGAAGCGTGTCATAGATACGTTTCCTAAAGAATATATTCAGACAGTTCCAAAGTATTCTGCTGTGAAAGTAAATGGTAAGAAATTGTATGAATATGCTAGAGAAGGAAAGGAAGTGGAGCTTCCTAAGAGACAAGTTTTTATTGAAGAATTAGAATTATTAGAATATCAAGATGGAATTGCACGCTTTCGATGTGTCGTTTCTAAAGGAACTTATATTCGAAGTTTAATTCTAGATATTGCAGAACGTTTGGATACGGTGGCGACAATGAGTGGTTTAGTAAGAACAAAACAAGGGAATGTGTCATTAGGGGACTGTATGACTTTGGAAAGTATTACGAAAGATACGCCTTTGAAAACAGTTGATGAATTGTTTTTGTTACCAAAGATTGAAGTGAATGAACAAGATTATCAAAGAGTTATGAATGGAAATCCTCTTTTTTTGGAAACGACAGAGCCAAGAATTTTTGTGACGCATCATAAAGAGGTTGTGGCTATGTATGAAAAAAAGGAAGAGTCTTACCGGATAATATTTCAGGTGAAGCCTCATGCATGATATTTGGAGTCCATGGCATGGCTGTACTAAAATCAGTGAAGGTTGCGAGCATTGTTACATGTATTTTTTAGATAAAGTTCATGGTAATAAATTAGGAAGTGTTATTTATAAAACGAAAAATATGCGTTATCCATTGCAAAGAAATCGTGATGGGTCTTATAAGGTAAAAAGCGGTGAGATGATCCGTGTGTGTATGTCTTCTGACTTTTTTCTTAAAGAAGCCGATGCTTGGAGGGAAGAAGCATGGGATATTATGAGAGAGAGAAAAGATGTTGTTTTCTTTTTGCTTACGAAAAGAGCAGAGCGTATTTTAGAATGTTTACCCAAAGATTGGGGCGATGGTTGGGAAAATATTTTTTTGAATGTTACTTGTGAAAATCAAAAAAGGACAGATGAGAGAATTCCTGTTTTACTTAGTATACCTGCTAAACACAAGGGAATTATGTGTGCACCTTTTATTGGGCCAATTTCTATTAAACCTTATTTAAAAACAGGAGAGCTAGAGCAAGTGATTGTAGGTGGAGAAAATTACGATGGTTCTCGTCCTTGTGATTTTTCTTGGGTGCAAAGTTTACATAAAGAATGTGTTAAGTACAATGTCAAGTTCTGCTTTATTGAAACTGGTACGAAGTTTATAAAAGATGGTAAAATGTATATGTTAAAAGACAAGGAATTGCAAGCACGAATGGCTTATAAATCTAATATGAATTTTGAAGGAAAACGAATCGAATGGAAGTTGTATGATGAGTTTTTAAATCCTATAAAGAAAGAAGAAGTGTATCACCCGTTTTTCTGGAGTAAATGTTATGAGTGTGGATCTAAGCCGATTTGCAACGGTTGTTCTAGATGTGGAAAATGCGAAATAAAGGAATAGAATTTATATTAAAAAGGAGTTTTTATGATTGAAAATAAAGACAAATATTTTGAAGTGTTAAATGATATTAAGAGGACTTTAATTACTACTAGAAATAGAATAGTTCTAAGCGCTAATAAAGAGTTAGTTTTGATGTATTATCGTATTGGTTTAAAGTTGCTTGAAAACAAAAAATGGGGTTCGGCTTTCATTGATACCTTGGCAAAAGATTTAAAGATGGAGTTTCCTACATTAAAAGGAATGTCCGCTAGAAATTTAAGATACATGCAGAAATTTGCGTCGGAATATGAAAATGATGAATTTTTGCAAGGAGTCCTTGCAAAATTGTCTTGGAATCATAATCAAATTTTATTAGATAGAATTAAGGATAAGGAAATCAGAAAATGGTATGCAAAGGAATCTTTAAAGAATGGATGGTCCGTTTCGATATTGACTCATCAAATATCTTTTAAATTGTATGAAAGGCAAGCTTTACTTGATGATAAAACAACTAATTTTGATGAAACGTTACCTTCTCCAAGTAATGAACAAGCCAAAGAATTATTGAAAAATCCTTATATATTTGATTTTATTGCCTCTTCTCATGATTTAAAAGAGTTGGATATTGAACAAGCATTAATTAATAACATTACTAAATTATTATTAGAATTAGGAAATGGTTTTGCTTTTATTGGAAGGCAATATCATTTAGAGATTGATAATGAGGATTATTATATTGATTTGTTATTTTATAATGTTAAGGTAAGATGTTATGTTGTTATTGAATTAAAGACGACTGAATTTAAACCTGAATATGTTGGGAAACTTAACTTTTATTTAAGTGCCGTAGATAAGTATTTAAAATCTGAAAGTGATAATCCAACGTTTGGTATTCTTCTATGTAAAGATAAGAAAAAAGTGACAGCCGAGTTAGCATTAAAGGATATTCATAAACCAATTGGTGTTAGTGAATATAAAATTTTATCGGAGATACCAAAATTTTTAGAAAATACTTTACCAAGTATGGAAGATATTGAAAAAAGGCTGGAAGATGATTTTATATGCAATTAAATAAGAAAAATTTATTAATTTCAATATTTTTGTGAGAGATACAGTTGGATATTGATTCAAAAACTTTGTAAAAATATATCCTAAGTTTCATAATGTGTGATAAAATAAAGAGGTACAGAAAGAAGGTTTTATTGTGTCAAGAATTATAGATGTTCATGCACGTGAAGTGCTTGATTCTAGAGGTAACCCTACTGTTGAAGTAGAAGTTGCTACAGAAAGTGGAGCTTATGGTAAGGCAATTGTTCCAAGCGGAGCATCTACTGGAGAAAGAGAAGCTTTAGAACTTAGAGATAATGATGAAAGTCGTTATTTAGGAAAAGGTGTTTTAAAAGCTGTAGATAATGTTAATAATGTTTTAAAAGATGTAGTTATTGGTATGGATGTTACTGACCAGGTGAGTATTGATCATGCTTTATGTGAAGCTGATGGTACTAAGGATAAAAGTAAATATGGGGCTAATGCTATTTTAGGTGTTAGTTTAGCAGTTGCTCATGCAGCAGCAGATTATTATGGAATGCCTTTATATCGTTATTTAGGTGGATTTAATACAAAAGTTATGCCTGTGCCAATGATGAATGTATTAAATGGTGGAAGTCATGCAGATAGTTCTGTAGATTTCCAAGAATTTATGATTATGCCAGTTGGAGCAAGTTCTATTCGTGAAGCTATTCGTATGGGTAGTGAAGTATTCCATCATTTGAAAAATGTTTTAAAAGAACAAGGACAAGTAACTGCAGTTGGTGATGAGGGTGGATTTGCACCAAATCTAGAAGATAATGAAGCTCCTTTAAAATGTATTGTAGAAGCAATTAAAAGAGCTGGTTATGAGCCTGGTAAGGATATTTGTATTGCTATGGATGTTGCGGCAAGTGAATTTTATAATAAAGAAACAAAAATGTATGATTTAGTAAAGAGTCATGGTGGAAGTAAGACAACTGATGAAATGATTTCTTGGTATGAAGAATTAGTTAATAAATATCCAATTGTTTCTATTGAAGATGGTTTAGGAGAAAGAGACTGGGATGGTTGGAAAAAACTTACAGAAAAATTAGGTAAAAAAGTTCAACTTGTTGGTGATGATTTGTTCGTTACGAATCCTAGTATTTTAGAAGAAGGTATTTCTAGGGGAATTGCAAATTCTATTTTGATTAAAGTTAATCAAATTGGTACACTTACTGAAACATTTGACGCGATGGAAATGGCAAGAAAAGCAGGTTATACCGCAGTTGTTTCTCATCGTTCTGGAGAAACAGAAGATACAACTATTGCTCATATTGCTGTTGCATTTAATGCTGGACAAATTAAAACTGGTTCTTTATCTAGAACGGATCGTATTTGTAAGTATAATGAATTAATGCGCATTGAAGAAGAGCTAGAAGATATTGCTACATATCCAGGAGAAAGTACTTTTTATAACATTAAAAAATAAAGAATAGACGTGAATCTATTCTTTTAGGCTGTTGGTTATTTTTGCTAACCGTTTGACATCTATTCAGTGATGAGTAGATGTTTTTTTATTCGTTTTTTTCTTTTTCTAATATAGCATTAATCGGATTTACTTTTTTTAATTTTCGATAAGCTAGTAATGTCATAAAGGTACTTAATAAAATAGCAAATATAAGTAATATGATTGGAGTTAAAGGGTTCATTATTAAAGCATTTATTGTAAAGAAATATTTTTCTTGGATGTTATTATTTATTATAGATATGATAATTAATAAAGCAATCATTCCTATCACATAAGAAAGTAAACTTACTATAAATGATTCTAAGCGATATATTTTTAAAATGTCTTTGTTGGTTGCTCCTAAGCTTCTTAATATTCCTATTTTCTTTTTACTATAAGTAATTGTGTTGGAAATGAAACTATAAAATAAGATGATTGTAAATAAGATAAATATAATGGCTAATATGCTTGTGATTATTTTAATTCCGTTATAGGTAAAGGCGATGGAATCTATTGTTTTTGTATAAATATTACTGAAGAATATGCCGTTTTCTGAAGTATCTTTCATAGGATTTACTACGGTGGTTTTCTTTATAATATCCTTTATTTTTTGGAAGTTATTTTCGTATGCAGTTAGAGTAGTTAGTCTTTTAAAACTTGGAGTGTATTCTTCTAAATAGTCCATACTAATAAAGGAATGGTTTTCTTTGGTTATACCTAGTATGTGTAGTTGGTTTGCTTCATTGACTTCATTAAATTGATTGATGTAAAAACTAAATGTGATATCTTGCCAAGTAGTATATTCTTTTAGATAAGTTTCTAGTAGAGTATTGATTTCTTCCTCTGTTGTACATTTTTGGTATTCTTTTTTAAAAAACTCATCTATTTCTTTTAATTCTTCTATTGAGATGATTAATTCTTCTTTTTTTAAACTGTTTATTGTTGTGAAGCCATCTTTTGTATAAACTTCAATCGGCTCTGAGATAGCTTGATAGGTTAGATAGTTCGATTGAGATGTATTGTTTGGTTTTAAGAAACTTTGACTTGGTTCATAAAATAATTCTTTGTTGACATCGAACTTAACAACATCTGTAAACCCTTTTACATAGACTGTTTTCTTTAAATAATTGGCTGTTTCATTTTTATAGCTATCTCTTATAAATTTTCCGACTTTTTGAGCGGCTAAATATTTTTCGTTTCTTGTAATACCTATGATGTAAACTGTATTTATTCCGAGCTTGATTGGATGATAGTCGTTTATTAGTTCTTCGTATGATGTAGGTTTATATAGATTGTTTTCATTGTCATATACTCCATAGTTTAATATGTAATCTGCTAAGTATTGGGTGATTACTAGTTCGTAAGGTGTTTTTGGAGATTGTCCTATTAAATTTGTTAATATTTCGTCTGTTTCTATTTCGATGAATTCTGATATGATACCGCCATTGCTGTTTATGAAGTCTTCTATAATTTGTTCATCGCCATATTCAAAGGTAAGAGGCCAATTGTTTTCATATAATTTAAATGTTTTGTTAAATGTTGTGTCAGGAAATTGTTCTTTGACTTTTTCTGCTTCGTCTTCCGTTATTGCATGCCACTGAAATGTTGAAGATAGCAAATAGTTTTCTTTGTCTTCTACTTTGTATTCATAAGGTTGTAAATGAAAAGTGTATTCTTGGTTTGCTGTTAGGGTATTTAATACTAACTGTTTTGGGTTCATTAATACTGCATTAGCAAGTATTCCAATTAAGATTATTGGAAATGCTAGTAAAATAATTGTCAATAATAATTTTCCTGGTTTTTGTAATATGTTTGTTTTGGCAAAGTTTAAAATAAAAGAAAAAGGTATATGAATGTTTTTTAGATGAAAGGAAGGTAATGGGGCGTCTGTTGTGGGGTTTGTATCACGAATGATGTGACCGCTTTCCATTTCGATTATTCTGTCGCCATAGAGAGTTGCAGACTCTATGTCATGCGAAACTACAACTACTAGTATTTCTTTTGATATTTCTTTTAGAATTTCAAAAATTTCTGAACTTGCCTTAGAATCTAAATTTCCTGTTGGTTCATCGGCTAGTATCATTTTTGGATTTTTTAGTAAGGCTCTTAAAATAGCTACTTTTTGTTTTTGGCCTCCAGATAGTTCAGAAGGTTTATGATTTTTTAAATTTTCTAATTCTAGTTTTTGAAGATAGTTGTTTTGTAATGTTTCATTTATTTTTTCTCCATTGAATTCTGTAGCTAACGTTATATTTTCTAGGACGGAGTATTCTTCTAATAGATGGAACTCTTGAAAGACGAATCCAACAAATGAGGCACGATAGGCACTTCTTTGTTGGTCTTGCCAATTTGTTATGTTATTTCCTTCTACATAAATTTCACCAGTTGTCGGGGTATCTAAATTTCCTAATAAATTTAGAAACGTAGATTTACCACAGCCACTTTTACCAGTAATGAATACGAGTCCTTTTCTTCCTAATGTTAGACTTATTTCTTCTAGGGCAGTTGTATCTGTACTTTCTTTGGAATGATAGATTTTTGTTACATTTTTAAATTCAATCATAATTTTTCCTCCTAGTTTTTATTGGTATTGATTAATTTTATTGGTTTTAATTTGTTGATATGTTCTAGCGTTAGTAGGGTGATACATAGAGCAAGTCCAAGGGAGAGCAGTAGAGTTAAAATTGGGGTATAAATTGAAGTATAAAAGGCTATAGCTTTTGCAGAATAAATGGATGAATACCAATTGTTTAGACATGTAATTAGAATGAACCAACCTATAAAACTTAGGATGTAAGATAGGAGAGTTATCGTGCTGGTTTCGATAGCAAATATTTTAAATATATCTTTTTTTGACGTTCCAAGAGCTCTTAAAACTCCAATTTCTTTTTTTGAATATCGAACCGTATCATCGACTATGTTTAGTAAAAGGAGAAATGTAAATGCTGTGAAAGCTAGAGCAAGAAATGAAATACCTTTTTTGAGAGTATTATATAATGTTGAGACTTCGTTGGTAATTGAAATCATGTTGGATGATACTTCATAAGGATTTTCTCCGACATTTAGAAATGTAACTTAAAAGTTTAAATTGGATAGTAGTTTTTTGAGGGTGTGAGAATTTTCTTCATGAATAAGAACTCCTGTTTTTCTTTTGCCAGTTGTCATGTATTTTTCTACTAAAGAGGAACTTAGAATATTTTCGTCTGCAATACCGATTATTTTTACAGTTATAGGAATATTTTGATAGTTCAAAAAATCTTGGAAAAAGAGATTGCATTCTGTTTGATATTGTTTTAAGTAGTTATTCACCCAAAGTTTTGTTTCTTCTTCTGTACTTAATGGATTTGCATTTAAGTATTCCTCGTAGGCTTCTTTAAATTTGCTATTTCCTAATATTAGAGCATCTATTGTTAAAAGGCTTTCGTTTTCTTGGAGGGTATCTAAAGCAGTAAATGAAAGTTTTTGTTGGTGATCGCCTGCTAAAGTAAATTGATTTAAGGTACTTTCTTTTGTTTGATTTAGTTTTACTTCGTTGGTAAATCCTTTTACATAGACGGTACTTGCTTTTTGGATATAGTTTTGGTAAGCTGCATATGTCGTTTCGTCTTCTAAAGACTCTTCGGTGTAAGATGTTTCCTCTTTTAGAATTCCTGATATGTATACTTCGTTATCGCCTAAATAGATGGGATGAGTTTTACTTAATAATTCTTCTTCGTTTTGGGGGATCCAAGAACCATTTTTTTCTTTTATACCATAATTTATAATGTAGTTGGCAAGATATTCATGAATTACTATTTCATTTGATGATGTTGGAATACTTCCGGATAAATTTGTTAATATTTTAGGGTCTTTTATTTCTACATAAGAGGTAATATTGGGAGTAGTTGGAAATAATTTGGACGGTTCTTGTGGTGTATTTAAGTAAAATGTTAGAGGAGTTGTAAAGTCGTATAATTCATAAATAGGGTTTGTCGTTCCTGAGTAGATATTTTTTAGATATTGGTCTTCCTCGCTTTGCCATTCTTCTTTCCATTTAGTATTTTGGACATAGTTTATTTTATGAACTTCTATGTTGTAGTTTTCGTTTAAGTTCATTAATTTTATGGCTAGACTTGTACTATTAAAAAGAGAGCTATTTATTAGTAAGATGCAACACAGTAAAGATATAAAGAATAAAATTATTGTTAGAATACATTTTTTGGGATATCGTTTTAAGTTATTCCATGCTAATTTTAGAGCAAAAAGAAATGGTAGATAAGACTCTTTTAAAGTTAGAGTTGTTTTTTCTGGGTTAAGGGTAGGCTTTGTGTCGTTTATGATTTCACCATCTTTTAATTCGATGATACGATCTGCATATTTTTGGGCTGCTTCTAAATCGTGTGTTACAATAATGACAAGTTTTTCTTGGCTAATTTCTTTTAAAATTTCAAAAATTTGTTTACTATTTATTTTATCTAAATTTCCGGTAGGTTCATCCGCTAAAATTATCCGAGGATTTTTTATTAAGGCACGGAGTATCGCGATCCGTTGTTTTTGACCTCCTGATAGTTCGTTCATTTTTCTTTTGCCTAAATTTGTTAACGACACTTTTTCTAGGTAGGCATCTAGTTCTTTTTCTGATATTTTTTCTTGTTGTAGTTCTTTGGCAAGTCTTATGTTATCGTAAACATTGTAGGCATTTAAAACATGAAATTCTTGAAAGACAAAGCCAACATAGGAATTTCTGTAATTATCTAATTCTTTTTCTGTGAATTCATTTATATTTTTGTTTTCTATTATCATGCTTCCTGAAGTACATGAGTCTAAGGCGCCTATAATATTTAATAATGTTGATTTTCCACAGCCACTTTTACCTGTGATAAAAACCATACCTTTGCTTTCGAAGGTTAAGTTAATGTTTTTTAAGGCTACTACTTGTGGTGAATTTTTTGTTTGGTATATTTTTTCTATCTCTTTTAAAACAATCATATAAAACTCCTATTCTTAGTAGTAGTGTAACACAATATTATTGTGAAATAAAGTTGAAAGCTATAATTTTATTTATGTTATTTTCTTGTTTTGTTAGCAAGGAGTATGCTATTATAAGAGCAAGGAGAGTTAAGTTATGAAATATAAGAGTATCAGTTTAAATGGTAGTATTCATGGTCATGAATATGGACTTTTAAAATATGAAGATAAATATCAAAGTTATTTAGAAGAATTTGAAAGAGTTTCTCCTAAATTCGCTGCTGGCATCAAAGAAGGAGCTCGGATTTATAGTGAATTATCTGATTATCAAGATTATATGATTTTGGAAGATGAAAAGTTATGTATTGGTGGTGTTTTTATTGGAACATCTTGTGATGAGGAAAATTTAGAGATAAAAGTGTCTCTTTTAGAAAATCATTTTGAAAACGAGGATGCCATGGCTCAATTTTTGGATTTTCTTGGAGAATCTTTAAAATGGTATTTTCCTGAAATGAAGAACTTGGAAATACGGTTAGAAAATGTTGTTGATTTGTCAAAATATTTTCCTTTAAAATACCGAAAAGATGTTTATAGTGAATTTTTAACTACTTATACATGCTCTAATAGTAGAAATCGGAGACTTGTTTCTGAATTATTAAATGAGATTCAAGCTGTAAGAAAGAGTCAATACTTTCATGAAGGTATACAAGGAGCTGATTTATTAGATTTTTATAGTTTTGATAAAGAATATATGGAAAAGTTCGAAAATGGAACTCTTTCTGATTCAGAATTATTGTATAAAATGAAAGAATTATTTTTACAAAAGAAACGTTCTAATTCTGTAATGAATATTCGTTTTAGTAGGGAAGGGGATGTGTTATTAGAAAAAAGTTCTCTGTGTAATCATGTTTCTACTTATGCATTTTCTTATCATACTTTAGAAGATGGAGTTTCTTTTACTTGGCCATATAGGATTGGGGATGAACCACATTATCATCGCAAAGGACTTGTAGGGTTTTATTCTGGTTCGTTTTATAGTGCCTATGATTGTAAACGAAAGCAAAAGATTTTATGTTATGAAACAGAAATTGTTGAAGATTCCTCTCTTCTTGTTTCTTTAATAGAAAAAGAAGATGCCTTGCAAGCTTCTATTGACTTTAGAACGCATAAAAGTAACGGCAAGGTAAATGGAACTTACGCATTACGGATTTTCTCAGATGAAAGTTGTGAAATGGTATCTCTTGATTTTATTTCTCGTAAAGGGAAATGGGAACTTGGTTTTTCTGAAGATGTGTTTGGGTTTTATGATAATGTTTGTTGTGGAGAAAATGCCAGAATGTGGTTATCTTCTTTTGCAGCGCGAGTTTTACCAGTTATTAATGAAAAAGCATCTTTAAATCACAGAAAACCTATTTCTTATCAACATAGTTCTGTGATAGAAGATATGAGTAAGATAGAAAAACAAATGATAGATAGGTTAATGAACATTCAAGAAGAATTACCTCTTCCTTATTTATCCGAATTGGTAAATCAATTTTTAAATGAACAATCAAAAAATAAATCTGAAAATTATCAAAGAGTATTAAAATGATATATGAAATAAAGCTATATTAAATAGTATTATATCATTAAAATATTTAAGATTTTTCTCATTGGAAATGTTTCAAATGTGTGGTATAATGTTTATGGAAAGAACTTGTTCTTTCGAACTCAAAAAAAGTATAATATGGGTTGTTTTATTCATATTATACTTATGGGACATAAAAAAGAACTATCTGACTTTCGCTTGTTAGATGTTTCCTAGTCCTAAATGTTTGTGGTATAGAAAACACCTATTCAGAGATGAGTAGGTGTTTTCGCATATTTTTAGTCCTTCTTTGTAGGATAAATTTTGGAAAGTACTACTAAGAGTACAATCAAGACTATCAAGTAGTCCATCTATAAACCCTTTCTTCATAGGACCACCTCCTCCTA
>DVHP01000060.1 GCA_018711945.1 Candidatus Ventrenecus avicola | reverse complement strand
AAATTATTTCCCGGGAAATAATTTTGGAAAGGATGAAATACATGAAATTAGTGGTTGGATTGGGAAATGTTGGGAAAGAATATCAAAATACGAGACATAATGTTGGATTTATGGTTTTGGATTCTTTTGTGCATGATTTTACTTTAGAAAAGAAGTTTCAAGCTTATATTAAGAAAGACTGTATCGATGGGGTAGATGTTTTGTTTGTAAAACCAACGACTTTTATGAATTTAAGCGGTATTGCTGTTCGTAAACTTGTTGATTATTATAAAATTTCTATTGAAGATATCTTAGTGATTCAAGATGATATGGATTTGCCATTTGGGAAATATCGTTGTAAAATAGATAGTTCTTCTGGGGGACATAATGGAATTAAGTCTATTATTAGTTCACTTGGAACACAAAATTTTGCAAGGTTAAAAATAGGAATAGCTCATGATAGAAGTATGGATACGAAAGATTATGTATTAGGAACTTTTTCAAAACAGGAATTAAATATTTTAAAAGATCAATATTCTGTTTATCAAAATATTATTTTATCTTTTTTATCTGAGGGAATTTCTAAAACCATGAATTTATTTAATAGTAAGTAGGGATATTTATGAATTTATTTGATCAATTTTGTTTTGTGAATGGTACTATTAGTGAAGGGTTAACAGAAGAGTTATCCGCTTTTTACGTGTTAGAATGTTTTAAAAAAGAGCATCGTTCGATTGTTGTAGTTACCGCTAATTTATATGATGCAAATAAGTTTTTTAAGGTATTAAGTCGGTATTCTTCTGATGTTTATTTATTTCCAATGGATGACTTTTTTACTTCCGTAGCGCTTGCTGTTTCTCCTGAGTTAAAATTGAAGAGATTAGAAACTTTGGATAAAATTTCTAATGGAAAATCGATTGTTGTTACTAATTTAATGGGCTATTTAAAGTTTCTTCCTTCGCGGGTAGAACAAGAAAAATTAAAGTTAACGCTTCAATCTGGAATGTCGGTTTCTCGAGATGAGTTGGTAAATCGCTTTGAGTCATTAGGTTATCAAAGAGATTCTATGGTAACTAGCACAGGAGAGTATGCTGTGCGTGGTTTTGTTTTAGATATCTTTTTAATTGAGGAAGAGTTGCCTATTCGAATCGAATTTTTTGGAGATGATATTGAATCGATTCGTTATTTTAATCCAGAGACTCAACGAACGACGGAAGCGGTTCAAGAAATCATATGCCGACCAATTGAAGAAATTGAAACAGCTAACGATAGTTCTTTACTTAATTATTTGCCAGACGCAACTACGTTATTTATGGAATATCCACAAATTATAGCTAGTTATGAAAAGTTATTAGAAGAAAGTTCTTTTTATAATAAAGAGCAAGGAACAGAAGAAAAGTATTTTTGGGCTATGGAAGATTTGAAGTCATTTAATACTCTTTATTTAAATCAAGTTACTCAAACATTAGATAAAGAGGTTAAGCATTTTGAAACAAAAGAACTTTTTAATTTTCGATCTGATTATGAAAAGTTAAAAGATTATGTTGAAACGTCAATATTCCAGAAAAAAACAGTTGTTTTTGTTTTAGATACAACGAATCAAATTAATAAAATTAAAGAGTTAGTAGATGGAGTTGTTGTTCCTTTTTCTGATATTAAAGAAGGCGTTGTAAATATTGTCAAAGGAAAGTTATATAAAGGGTTTCTTTGGGACAATTTTGTAGTTATTGGTCCATATGATATTGAAGAGGTCAAGACTGAGGTTCGTTATAAAAATAATTTGCATATTGGCAAGAAAATTCGAGAATTAGATTCTTTGCAAGTTGGAGATTATGTTGTACATAGAACTCATGGAATTGGTATTTATGCTGGGGTTATTACTTTGACTGTGCAGGGCATGAAAAAAGATTTTTTGCAGATTTCTTATTTAGGAAATGATAAGGTATATGTTCCTGTTGAAAAAATTTCAACCATTTATAAATATAGTGATAAAGATGGGATGAAACCTCAAATTAATAAGTTAGATTCTGTTAGTTGGCAAAAGAAAAAGCAGCAAGTTCAAAAGAAAATACGAGATATTTCAGGAGAGCTTGTTAAGCTTTATGCCAAACGAAATAGTATTGTTGGGGAAGCTTATAAGGATTATGCAGAAGAAGATGTGTTTGCTTCACAGTTTCAATATGATGAGACAAGGGATCAATTAAAAGCTATTGATGATATTAAGCATGATTTGGATTCCACAGTTCCTATGGATCGATTACTTTGTGGTGATGTTGGTTTTGGTAAAACAGAAGTGGCGTTTCGGGCTATGTTTAAAACGGTTTGTAATAATAGACAAGTAATGTATCTTTGTCCAACAACTATTTTATCAAAGCAACAGTATGAATCAGCTCTTGAACGGTTTCGTAATTATCCAGTAGAAATTCGTCTTTTTAATCGTTTTACGACTCCTAAAGAGGCTAGAATTATTTTAGAGGAGTTTGCATCGGGTAGGATTGATATTTTATTTGGTACTCATCGATTACTTAGTGATCAATTGAAACCGAAACGTTTAGGGTTATTGGTTGTTGATGAGGAACAAAGATTTGGAGTTACTCATAAAGAAAAGATTAAGAAGTTAAAAGAAGATGTCAATGTTCTTACTTTATCGGCAACACCTATTCCTAGAACGCTTAAGATGAGTTTGTCTGGACTTCGTGACTTATCTATTATTGATACGCCACCTGTGAATCGGTCTCCGGTGCAAACCTATGTGATTCAAGAAAGTGATCTTATTGTAAGAGATGCTATTTATAAAGAATTGTCACGCGAAGGTCAGGTTTTTGTTTTATATAATCGAGTTGAAACAATAGAAGATATGCAAAGTCGAATTTCTAAATTAGTGCCAGAAGCACGTATTCGTTATGCTCATGGACGGATGTCAAAGATGGAGTTAGACGATATTATGACAAGTTTTATTAATCATGATTTTGATATTTTGGTAAGTACGACAATTATTGAAACAGGAATTGATATACCAAATGCGAATACGCTTATTATTTATGATGCAGATTGTTTTGGATTAAGTCAACTTTATCAATTAAGAGGTCGTGTTGGACGAAGTGACAGGATTGCTTATGCTTATCTTTTATATAATAGAACTAAAATGTTAAATGATATTGCTGTAAAAAGACTGCAGGCAATTCGGGATTTTACAGAACTTGGTAGTGGATACAAGATAGCAATGCGTGATTTGTCGATTCGAGGAGCAGGAGATTTGCTTGGAAGTGAGCAGGCAGGTTTTGTAGATACTGTTGGTATTAGTCTTTATATGAAGATGATTGAAGAAGAAATGAAGAGACTTAAGGGAGAATATGTAGAAGAAGAGGATTCTGGAGATTCTCTAATTCGAGTAGAAACACATATTGAAGATAATTATGTGTCTGATGAAACAGTAAAAATTGAGATACATCAAATGATTAATGAAATTGATTCTTATAAAAAGCTTGTTGATGTAAAAGAACAGCTTATTGATCGATTTGGTCAAGTTACTCCTCAAATGGAAGTGTATATGTATGAGGAATGGTTTGAGAAACTTGCTGAGCGGATGAATATTACTGAAGTAGTGCAAAATCAAAGACTTATTGCAATTACTTTACCAGAAGAAATTTCTAGTCAAATAAAGGGCGATAAGTTGTTTTTGGAAGCATATAATATTAATCCTAAGTTTACTTTAAAATATGAAAATAAAAAAATTACAATATCACTTAACTTGTTACAACAAAAAAAGCATTTTATTTATGACGTTGTAAAGTTACTTCAATTAATTCTTGATGATTTAGAAGTATAAAATACTCTTAACACTCCAAACTACTTATTAGATTGGAGTGAAACTTTTTGTGAAAGAAATTGGTGTAGTACGAAAAATTGATGAATTAGGTCGAGTTGTTATTCCTAAAGAAATGAGACGTAGTTTAGGCATTCGTGATGGAGAAAGTTTAGAAATATTTGTAGATAATCAAAGTATTTGTTTGAAAAAGACTTCGCTTCTTCTTTCTTTAGAAAATATTGCGACGACAATTATTCAATATGCTTATGATACGATGGGATTATCTATTCTCGTTATGGATAGAGATAAGGTCGTTGCGAGTTTAGTTCCTGATTATTTAAATGTTCTTTATAATCCAACATTAAATCGTTTATTGGAAGAAAGGGAGAGTTATGTTTCTAAAGTGAAGGAAGTTTTATTTCCTACTACGTCGAAGGAAGCTTATTATTATGTCATCCCTTTGATTGTATCGGGAGATGCTTTAGGGTTGCTCTTACTTGAAGAGTCACAAGAAATCGAAGAAACTAAGAAAAAAATTATGCAATTTATTGCAAAATTATTAGTAAATAAAATTGACATTTTGTAATTCTATGTTAGAATTAAGTTATTCAATGAGGAAGGAAAGAGTATATAGAAGGATATTTCAAGAGAGTTTACGTTGGCTGAGAGTAAATAATGGAATTCTATAGAAGATGGCTCTGGAGTTGAAACGGATTACACCGTTATCGTAATAAGTGTATGAGTAAAATCATAAATAAAGGTGGTACCGCGGGTTTCTCGTCCTTTTGTTTATGATTTTTTTTTAATTATTTCCCGGGAAATAATTTGGAAAGGATGATGTTTATGGAAAAATATTATATTACAACAGCAATTGCTTATGCTTCTGGTAAACCTCATATTGGGAATACTTATGAAATTGTTTTGGCGGATGCGATTGCACGTTATAAAAGAGCAAGGGGATTTGATGTTTATTTTCAGACTGGAACAGATGAACATGGTGAAAAAATAGAACAAAAAGCGAAAGAAGCCGGGTTAGAGCCTCAAGAGTTTGTGGATAATATTTCCAGGGAAATAAAAAGAATTTGGGATGTTATGAATACTAGTTATGATAAGTTTGTTAGAACAACAGATTCTCATCATAAAGAAGTAGTTCAGCATATCTTTGAAAAGTTGTATCAACAAGGGGATATTTATTTATCTCAGTATGAAGGATGGTATTGTACTCCTTGTGAATCTTTTTGGACGGAAACTCAACTTGTTGATGGAAAATGCCCTGATTGTGGTAGAGATGTTGAGAAAAGAAGTGAGGAAGCTTATTTCTTTAAGATGTCAAAATATCAAGAACGTTTAATAGAGTATATTGAAACTCATCCAGAATTTATAGAGCCAGAGTCTCGTAAAAATGAAATGTTAAATAATTTTTTGAAACCAGGACTTCAAGATTTGTGTGTTTCTAGAACTTCTTTTGATTGGGGTGTAAAAGTTCCTTTTAATGATAAGCATGTTGTTTATGTATGGATTGATGCTTTATCCAACTATATTACAAATATTGGGTATGATGTGAATAAGGAAAGTGAAGACTTTCATAAATGGTGGCCAGCTGATTTGCATTTGATTGGTAAAGACATTATTCGTTTTCATACGATTTATTGGCCCATTTTATTGATGGCCTTAGATTTGCCTTTACCTAAACAAGTATTTGGTCATCCTTGGCTTTTAATGAATAATGATAAAATGAGTAAAAGTAAAGGTAATATCATGTATGCTGATGATTTAGTCCACTTATTTGGGGTTGATGCCATTCGTTATTATGTGCTTCATGAAATTCCTTTTGCTAATGACGGTACCATTAATTATGAACTGATTATTGAACGTATTAATGGGGATCTTGCTAATATCTTAGGAAATTTGGTAAATCGTACTATTTCTATGGCAAAGAAATATTTTGATGGTAAGGTAGAAAATAAAAATGTTCGAGAAGAGTTGGATGAAGAATTTATTTCTAGTATTCAAAACCTTCCAGGTAAAGTGGATGAGTGTATGAATCATCTTGAGATTGGCAAGTCTATTGATGCAATTTTTGATGTTTTAAGAAAATCTAATAAGTATATTGATGATACTATGCCTTGGTCTTTGGCGAAGGATGAAGATAAAAAGATGCGTCTTGAAACAGTGCTTTATCATTTGTTTGAAAGTATTAAGGTTTGTGCCTCAGAACTTGCTCCATTTATGCCTGATACTAGCAAGGAAATTTTGAGACAAATTCATGTTGAAGATGCAGATAATACTTTCCGTGAAGATACTATCTATGAAGTATTAGATCCAGAACCAATATTTATGCGTATTGATATGGAAAAGAAACTTGCAGAGATAGAAAGTAAAAAGGATTGATATTATTAAGCAGTATTTTTAAAATTTAAACAGAAATGTTTAAATTTTTTTGGAGGAGGAACTTATGTTTACTGATACACATTGTCATATTTATTCAGAATATTATGAGTCTATTCCTGAAGTTATCCATCGTGCTTTGGAAAATGGCGTAAATCGTTTTATATTAGCCGGAGCTAGTATGAGAGATAATCAGGAAGTTTTAGAATTAATTCAAGAGTATCCTAGTATGTATGGAACTATTGGGCTTCATCCAGAGGAAGCAGATAGATATACTCAGGAAGATTTGCTATTTTTAGAACAACATTTAAAAGATGGTAAAGTTATAGGAATTGGGGAGATTGGATTAGATTATCATCATACGAAAGAGAATAAGGAGCGTCAGAAAGAGTTGTTTCGTAGTCAACTTCGATTGGCTCAAGAATATCATTTGCCAGTTGTTGTTCATTCAAGAGAAGCCACTGAAGATACGATTTGTATTTTGAAGGAATTTCCTGATGTTCGGGGAGTTATTCATTCATTTTCTGGTAGTTTGGAAACGGCTCATATTTATATTAAAATGGGTTATAAATTAGGAATTAATGGGGTAGTTACTTTTAAAAATAGTCATTTGAAAGAAATATTATCTGAAATTGTTTCTAATATTATTTTAGAAACGGATAGTCCTTATTTGACTCCACATCCTTATCGTGGTACACAAAATGAACCTAAATATATAGCTTTGATTGCTGATTTTATTTGTCAAGAACTAGATATTTCGAAAAGTCAACTAGAAAAAATTACTAATCAGAATATTTCGACAATTTTTGACATTTCATGACATCTATGCTATGATGTACTCATAAGAATGAGGTGTCACTTAGTGAAGAAAATTACTAAAAAAGTACGAATTGTTTTACAAGTCTTTATTTTATGTTTCTTTGTGGTAATTGCTAATGTAAGTACAACGAAAGAGATGACGAAAGTTAGTAATGATGCAAGTAATCGAATTATTAATTTAAGTACGATGGCTTTAAAATTAGAAGAAGATATTCAAAACGATATTTACAGTGCAAAGGATACTTATTCTGGAGATATTACTGGTTATTCTGCTGATTGTCCTGCTTGTACAGGGAGACTTTCTTGTGCATCTAATTACAATGTTTTAAGAAATGGTGTTACCACTTATCCGGATAGTGTTTATGGTGATGTTCGAATTGTGGCATCTTCTAGTAATTTGCCTTGTGGTTCTATTGTAAGGTTTAATCTTCCTAGTGTATCTAGTGAACCTATTGTGGCTATTGTATTAGATAGAGGCGTACTTGGTAATGATTTGGATTTACTTATGGCTAGTGAAGCCGAAGCTGTACAATATGTAGGAAGAAAAACTTTAAGTTATGATGTATTAAGAGAAGGATGGACTCGTTAAGAGTTCTTTTTCTTTTGTTTTGATACTTTTTATGTTATATTAAGCCTGAGGGATA
>DVHP01000059.1 GCA_018711945.1 Candidatus Ventrenecus avicola | reverse complement strand
ACAATTTTTTCTAATTTAGGAACTTGCATTACATTCTCGTAATGAAACTCATTCATTAATGCAGGAATAATTTCCTTATTATATTTTTCTTTAAATGTACTCATAAATTCCCACCTTAATCTTTCTTATCTTTCTTGTTTTCTTTTTTATCTTTTGAAGTGTCGATTTTTTTAACATTAGAAACATGAATAGGTGCTTCCATATCAAAGATACCACCATTTTCATTCGCATTATTAGGTTTTTGATGTTTTTTTACAAGGTTAATACCTTCAACAATAACTCGATTTTCTTTTGGTAAAGCTTTTAAGACACGACCTGTCTTACCTTTATCTTTGCCTGCTAAAACGAGTACTTGATCATTTGTTTTAATCTTCATAATAACCTCCTATATTACTTCACTAGCAAGAGAAACGATTTTCATGTAATCTTTTTCACGAAGTTCTCTCGCTACTGGGCCTAAAACACGAGTTCCTACTGGAGTTTTATCATCTTTAATGATAACGCATGCATTATCATCAAATTTAATATAACTTCCGTCAGCTCTTCTTACACCTTCAACACTTCTAACAATAACAGCTTTTACAACTTTTCCTTTTTTTAAGTTGCTATTTGGAATAGCCTTTTTTACAGTACAAACTACAACATCACCAATATTTGCAGTTTTACGATTACTTCCACCCAAACATCTAATTACTAAGACTTCACGAGCTCCAGTATTATCTGCAACCTTAAGTCTAGATTCTTGCATTACCATGGACTACCTCCTATAAAATGACAGCTTCAATTAGTACTTCAACAAGTTCATATCTCTTTGTTTTTGATAATGGTCTTGTTGCTCTAATTCTTACTGTATCTCCTACTTTTGCTACATTCTTTTCATCATGTGCAGCATATTTTTTAGAATATTTTACACGTTTTCCGTATAGTGGATGTTTTTTATGGGTTTCAACTAAAACTGTAATGGTTTTATCGTTTTTTGCACTAACGACTTTTCCAACTAATTCAGCTTTTCTTTTTTCTGCCATTATTTGTTACCTCCTTCAGGTTGTTCCATTTCTCTTTCTTTTAAAATTGTCATCATTCTTGCAATATCTTTCTTTAAAGCACTCATTGTATGAGGTTTCTCTAAAGACCCTCTTGCATTTTGCATACGCATATTAAGTAATTCACTTTTTCCATCTTTAATTTTTTCTAATATTTCTTCATTAGATAACTTACGAATTTCCTGAGCAGTCATTAGATTTCACCTTCTTTTTTTACAAATTTACATTTTACTGGTAACTTATGAGAAGCAAGTCTTAATGCTTCACGAGCAATTTCTTCGCTAACTCCAGAAATCTCAAACATGATCTTTCCTTCCTTAACTACAGCTACCCATTCTTCTACGTTACCTTTACCTTTACCTTGACGAGTTTCCAAAGGTTTTTTCGTTCTAGCTAAATGAGGGAAAATATTAATATATACTTTACCTCCACGCTTCATATAACGAGTCATCGCAATACGAGCAGCTTCAATTTGGCGAGCAGTAACATAGTTACCTTCGCGAGCCTGAAGTCCAAATTCACCAAAATGAAGTTCTGTATTTCCTTTTGCATGACCTTCATAAGACAAACGATGTGGTTTACGATACTTAGTTCTCTTTGGCATCAACATGTTGGTCACGCTCCTTTACATTTTTCTTTTCTGGAAGAATTTCTCCTTTATAAATCCATACTTTAACACCGATTTTTCCATAAGTAGTATCTGCTTCACTTTGTGCATAATCGATATCAGCACGAATTGTATGAAGAGGAACAGTTCCTTCTGTATAACCTTCACTACGAGCCATTTCAACACCACCTAAACGACCAGAAACTAATGTTTTAATACCTTTAGCTCCAGCTTTCATAGTATTTCTAATAGCTCTTTTTTGAGCACTTCTGAATGGTGCACGATTTTCAATTTGCATTGCAATATTATCTGCAACAAGTTGTGCACATAAATCAGCACTCTTAGAAACATCAACGATAGATACATAAACTTCTTCACCCACAACGCGAGCTAATTCTTTACGTAACGCATCAATGTCTTCTCCACCACGTCCAATAATCACTCCTGGTTTTGCAGTATTGATTGTAATTTCTGGACGGTTCTTTTTACGTTCAATAATGATAGAAGCAACAGCTGCATCTTTTAGTCTTTTCTTTAAATAATCACGAATTTTCAAATCTTGATTTAAAGTTTTACCAAAATCTTTTTTATTAGCATACCATCTAGATTCCCAATCCTTATTAACACCTAAACGATATCCCACAGGATTAACCTTTTGTCCCATTAGTTGTTGCCTCCTTTCCCGTCGCTTACGCGAACGATAATATGACTTGTTCTTTTATCTCTGCGATCTACATTACCACGACTTGCAAATTTTACTCTTTTATAAACAGGTCCAGGATTTACCATGCACTCTGAAATAAATAAGTCACTTTCTTTTGCATCAAAGTTGTTAACCGCATTACTAATAGCACTTTCAAGTACTTTTTTAATTAAACGACTTGATTTCGTGTTTGTTGTATCTAAGATAGCACGTGCAGCAAAAATATCTTTGCCACGGATTAAATCCATAGTCATTCTTGCTTTTCTTGGAGCTACCATAGCGCTTTTATGAATTGCATAAGTTTCCATAACACTCCTCCTACTTCTGACCTGCATGTCCGCCAAACTTACGAGTAGCCGCGAACTCACCTAATTTATGTCCAACCATTTCTTCTGTTACATAAACAGGAATAAAATCTTTTCCATTATGAACAGCAAATGTATGGCCTACAAAACTTGGGAATATAGTAGAACGACGAGAATATGTTTTAATAACTTCTTTTTTGTTTTCTTGATTTAATTTATCAACCTTTTTAAGTAAATGTTCATCAGCGAAAGGTCCTTTTTTTAAACTTCTAGCCATTATTTATCCTCCTATTTCTTTCTACGACTAACAATAAGTTTGTCAGAAGCCTTTTTATTTTTTCTAGTTTTATATCCAAGAGCTGGTTTACCCCAAGGTGTCATTGGACTCTTACGTCCAACTGGAGCACGTCCTTCACCACCACCATGTGGGTGATCATTAGGGTTC
>DVHP01000058.1 GCA_018711945.1 Candidatus Ventrenecus avicola | reverse complement strand
TAAAAAATATTTTGTATATAAATACTATTTTCTTAATATAAAGTTAAATTCTATTTAAAATTTGCTAAAAATGGCTAGATCTTAATACTTTTTATGCTATTTTCATCAATTTATATATTTTTAATTTAAGGTTATGCTATTTATAAAATGTGGTTTAAATTTTTTTGGCAGTTGTGTTGATAATTAATTTGTTTCGGAAATAGTTTATAATTATCTGTAATAGTTTAAATTTTAATTAAAAAATTAGCCTAAAAATAAAAGTGGATAACAATGTTCCACGTGGAACATATGATAACATTGTGAATTATTGATTTAATAATTATTGATATTTTTTTGTTGATAAGGCAGTTTTTTATAGTTAAAATGAGACTTTATTTGTATTTTACTCTTATTTTTAAATTTTTAGTGGCTTTTTCTCAAAAAATGCAAATTTCATTTGATTGAAAAAAAGAAGTGAATAACAATGTTCCACGTGGAACATAAGTTGCTGTAATTAAATTGTAGAAACATAAATATTAAAATCATAATGATGTTTTTTTGGTTAATAACTGATGTTTCACGTGAAACATTAAGAATATATTTGCTTTTTTGTGAAAAATTTGATATTCTTTGTACGTGCAACAAATATATTGTAACCTGGTCAGGATCGGAAGATAGCAGCCACGTCAATCACTGTTTGTGTGCACTTTTTTTTGGGAGAATTTTATGAAAATAGAAGAAATATGGAATTTGTGTATAAGTGAGGCAAAAATTAGCTATAATCAAGGAGATGTTCCAATTGGTGCTGTTTTGGTTAAGGATAATGAAGTATTGGCTAGTGCTCATAATACTCGTGAAATAGAACATAATATTTTAGGGCATGCGGAAATTAATGCAATTCTTGAAGCGTCATCGTATTTAAAACGATGGAATTTATCAGATTGTAGCATTTATGTTACATTAAAGCCTTGTTCTATGTGTTATGAAGTGATTAAACAGTCCAGAATTGCTAATGTTTACTATCTTTTGGATAAATTGGACTATAAAAAAGAATTTTCAAAGACAAATTTTGTAAAATTTTATGAAAATGGCGAAAACGTATACGAACAAATGTATCATAAATTGCTTAAATCATTTTTTCAGCAAAAAAGATAGTGTTCTTTTTTGATATTTGGTATAATAGTTATGCTTATATGGAGGTTTGTTCAGCATGGAATATAAAGTTTTGTATCGAAAATATCGACCAGATTGTTTTAAAAATATTATTGGTCAGGATTATACGATTAAAATGCTTCAAAATGCAATTATTCATAATCAAATATCGCATGCTTATTTGTTTACTGGTCCTCGTGGAACAGGAAAAACAAGTACTGCTAAGGTTTTTGCGAAAACGATTAATTGTCAGCATATTGAGAATGGTGAGGCTTGTGGTAAATGTTCAAGTTGTTTATCTTTTGATTCTAGTCCAGATATTATAGAGATTGATGCGGCTTCTAATAATGGTGTTGATGATATTAGGGAACTTATTAACAATGTAAAGATTGCTCCTACAGAGGGAAAATACAAAATTTATATTATTGATGAAGTTCATATGATGACTTCTAGTGCTTTTAATGCTTTATTATTAACGCTTGAGGAACCTCCTAGCCATGCAATTTTTATTATGGCTACGACGAATGTAGAAAGTGTTCCTATTACGATTTTATCTAGATGTCAGAGATTTAATTTTCGAAAATTTTCTATTGATGACTTAAAGAAACAAATTTCTTATATTTGTGAACAGGAAAGTATAGAAATTGATGAAGATGCAATCAATGAAATAGCTTATCTTAGTGAAGGTGGTATGAGAGATGCTTTAAGTCTTTTGGATCAGTTGTCTTCTAGTCATGAAAAAATTACAGTGGATAAAATTTTATCAAATTATGGATCTATTTCTACTAAATTTATTAAGGATTTAATATCAAATATTGAAGCAAATAATGTAGAAGCTATTGAAAAATCGATAGAGGATTTACAAAATTCTTCCTCTGATTATAAAATTTTTATTAAAAAATTAGTTCAAGAATTATCTCATATTGCTATAGAATTAAAACAAAATTCTAATTCTAGTGGTTTAGATTATAGTCAAGTAAAGGGCATTATTTTTGAATTGAATGAATGTATGAATAAAATAAACATTAATGTGAATCCATTTTTGCTGATAGAACTTATTCTATTAGATCATATGGCTTCCAATACATCTGAAATCGTAACATTAAATAATACATCGAAAAATAAAGAAAATGTTGTTATAAAGAGTGAAACTGAAAGCGTTGTCTCTATTAGTCAAATCGAAGAAAAACCAGAAGAAACTAATGATAATTTGAAAGAAAAAGAAGAATATAAACATTATTTTGAAGAATTAAGTAAAATCAGAATTAATAATTGTTTTGCTGGCGCTAAGAAAGATGTTTTGATTGAATATCAAAAAATATGGCAAGATTTAAAGCAAGGATTAGATTTAAAGCCAGATATACTATCGCTTATTTTAGATTCGAATATTGTAGCTTCTTCTTCTGATTATTGTATTTTAACGTCTAGGCTTTCCAGTACCGTTAATTTAATTAATAGTAAATTGGATGATTTAAGTCAAGAGGTTGAAAATTTCTTTTCTAAGAAGCTCCATTTTATTTGTTTATCTGAGGATGAATGGGTAAAAGAAAAACAAATTTATGTAACGCATTTAAAGAATAAAGAACCATATGCTATTATTTCAGAAGAATCTATAGAAAATTTAAAGCCAAAAGCTCAATCAGATTTAGAATTTGTCGCGACAAATGTCTTTAGTCGTGATAAAATAGAATTAATATAAAAAAGAAAGAAGGAAAAAACTATGAATATGCAAAGTATTATGCAACAAGCACAAAGAATGCAAAGAGATTTACAAAAAAAGAAAGATGAAATAAGCGGGCAATTATTTCCCGGGAAATATGAATTTGTAGAAGTTACTTTAAATGGTAAGAAAGAAATGGTTAGTTGTAAGATTAACAAAGAAGAATTAGCAAAAGAAGATATTGAAATGCTAGAAGACTTTATTATTATGGCAGTAAAGGATTCTATTCAAAAAATTGAAAAAGAGTATGAAGCTAAATTAGGACAATATGCTGGTATGTTAGATGGTTTGATGTAATATGGCTGTTTATCCAGAATCTTTTGAATCTTTAAAAGAATTTTTTAAAAAGTTACCAGGAATCGGTGAAAAAAGTGCAGAAAGAATGGCTTTGGCTAGTTTGGAACTTCCCTTAGAAGAGCTCGAAAGTGCTAGTCAAATGTTAATTTTTGCTAAAAAGAATTTGAAACCTTGTTCTGTTTGTGGTTATTTAACTGATCAAGAAGTTTGTCCTATTTGTTCAGATGAATTACGTGATCATAGTTTGATTTGTGTGGTAGAGGATTATAAAAGCGCTTTTGCATTTGAAAAAGCGGGTAATTTTAAAGGTGTTTATCATGTTTTAAATAATTTAATTTCTCCAATGGATAATATTGGGGCTGATGATATTAATTTGAATTCTCTTATAAAAAGGGTTGAGAAGCTTGATCATCCGGAGTTAATTTTAGCATTAAAAAGTTCCATAGAGGGAGAGACTACTACGCTATATATTAAAAAAATCTTTGAGAATCAAGGTGTCACGATTAGTAGACTTTCTTATGGGCTTCCAAGTGGTGCAGAAATTGATTATTTGGATATGTTTACTATTGATAGAGCATTAGAGGATCGTAAAAAAATATCGGAATAAAAACCGATGTTTTTTCATATTTTTTTGTAGAGGGATTCTACTATGAAGAAAAAAATTTATAATGTGGTTAGAAAAATTGTTTTAGCTTTTTTAATGTTATATGCATTTAATTATTTTTTGTCGTCACTAAATATTTATATTCCAATTAATTTTATTACAGTAGGCGTTGTTACTTTGCTTGGAATTCCTGGGCTTTCTTCTTTAATTATTTTGTTTTTTATTGTAAAATAGTAATTGGTGAATTCATGTGCAAGAAAAAGAAGCAGTACAACAATTATTAACTAGTTATCGTGAGGGATGTTTGGCTCATGCTTTTTTGATTGAAACAAATGATCAGGAAAAGTGTGTTGAAAATTTATTGCAGTTTTTAAAAGTTATTAATTGTCCTAGAGAGTATAAAGAAAATTGTACGGATTGTAATCTTTGTCATTTGATAGAAACTAGAAATTTACCTAGTTTAGTATTTGTTTCCCCAGAAACGACAACGATTAAGAAAGAACAAATTTTAGAATTAAAACATCTTTTTCAAACAAAACCAACATTTTCTAAATATAATGTGTATATTATAGAAAATGCTGAGTGTTTAAATGCTTCTAGTGCTAATACAATGTTAAAGTTTATTGAAGAACCAGAGGATTATATTTTAGGATTTTTTATTACTAATAATAAAGAAAATATTATTGATACGGTGCGCAGTCGATGTCAAATTTTATTAGATTATTATGCTGGAGGAGAACATAATACGATTCCTAAGGTATGGAAATCTATTGCAGTAAATTATATTAAAGAAATTGCAGTGGCTTTTGATGGTGCTATGCTTTATAATAAGGATGTTTTAATTCCTTTAATTCATGACAGAAAAGAACTTTTATATTTATTTCAAAGTCTTTTTGATATTTTTCATCAATTATATTTGGCTAAGACATCTGGAGAATTAGATGAATCTTTAGAGGAGTTACGTTTTTTATTAAAAAAAGATAAACAATATTTTTTAAAACGACTTGATTTATTAAATGAAATTCTTGATGAATTAAATTATAATTTAAATATTTCTTTCATTTTAGATCGATTTGTATTAGAAGGGAGTGAAAAATAATGAATATTTATGGTGTAAGTTTTAAAGATCATGGAAAAGTATATTATTTTAATGGTCAAAATTTACGAATTCCATTACGTGTTACTGTTATTGTTGATACGGAGCGTGGTCTTCAATTTGGAAGAGTTGTTTCAAAATTGAAACAAACTGACATGAAATTAGATAAAGAATCTTTAAAAAATATCATTCGTATTGCTACCAAAAAGGATTATGAACAGTATTTAACTAATTTAAAAGATGCCAAAGAAGCGTTAGGAAAAGCTAAGGAATTCAGTACGGAGTTAGATCTTCAAATGAACTTTATTGATGCAAGTTTTACTTTTGATAGAAAGCAGTTACTTTTTAATTTTTATGCAGATGAAAGAGTGGATTTTCGTGAACTTGCTCGTAAATTAGCTAGTATTTATCATACTAGAATAGAACTTCGCCAAGTTGGAGCGCGTGATAAAGCGAGTAATATAGGTGGAGTTGGTATTTGTGGTCGCGAACTTTGTTGCTCTTCTTTTTTAAGTCATATGGATTCGGTTTCTATGAGTATGGCTAAAAATCAGAATTTGGCTCTTAACCCATCTAAAATTAATGGGTGTTGTGGTAGACTTTTATGTTGTTTAGCTTATGAAGATGAACAATATGAAGAATGTTCTAATGGAATGCCTAGTGTTGGTGCAGTAATGGAAACACCTTATGGAACTGGAACTGTTATTAGTATTGATATTTTAAATCGTCGTTATAAAGTTGTAGTGAGCGATGAAGTAAAGGAAATATATTTAGATGAAAAAGGTTCTTAACTGGTTATATGATTATCCAAATTTAAAAATTTATCAGTTTCAAGATGGGTTTAAATTTTCTTTAGATTCTATTTTATTGGCAGAGTTTGCAACTATCAAAAAAGATGATCAACAAATTATTGATTTATGTACTGGTAATGGAGTCATTCCTATTTTATTGGCTCACAAATATCAAAAAAAGGTTATTGGCGTTGAAATTCAAGAAGAGATCGCGAATCTTGCTAAAGAGTCAGTGATTTATAATTCGATGGAATCTTTGATTAAGATAATAAATGACGATGTTTTAGAATTAAAAAATTATTTCCCGGGAAATAATTT
>DVHP01000057.1 GCA_018711945.1 Candidatus Ventrenecus avicola | reverse complement strand
AGAGCAGAGGACTGAAAATCCTTGTGTCACTGGTTCAATTCCCGTTGGAGCCACCATTTAAGAAATTAAGAAAGCCTTTATTAAGGTTTTTTTTGTGCTTGAAGTTCAAAAGTTGTGGGACTTGTTTTCTTTTGAAAAATGTATATAATAAATATCTGATAGATTTTAGGAGGTCAATATGGATTTTGCTAGACAATTGGTTAAAACAAAACTTGTTCCATTAGGATTCGATGAAGATGAGTTAAACTCTTTGCTTTATGTAAAAATAAAAGCTAAAAATATTACAATCAAAAAAGAACTTTATGTATATTTGAGTAACTATATTTTAAAGCATTCTAATGATTTAGTTTTGAAATTTAAAGAATCATATCGTGAGTTTTATTATAAAATTAAGAGCCAGAAGGAGGGCCTTTTGTTTCCTCCAAGAGAGGATCAATTTTATTTTTTCCTTTTTTATGAATATTTAAAAGAGAAAACTATTGATATTAATATGGTCAAATATCACTTTAATCAGGCAGTGAAGAAACAAAATAGTCTTTTGGGATTTTTAAAAAGAAAATATTCTAAAAATGTTTCGGAGTTACTATCAATTTTAAACTGTCTTTCTGAAGATGAAAAGACTAAAGTTCGAAGCTACTATGATGCCAAAAAAACTTTGGAAATTGAAAAGAAGGTTTCCTATGGTTTTAAGTTGTTAATTCTCTCTAAATTATTACAAGATTCTACTTTGAATTTATCTTCCATTTTGGCAAGTCCTAATATAGAAATACAATATCTAAACTACTTTAAGAGCTATTTTTTTCATACTGAATATCCTTTTTCTACTTTGAAAACAGCGTATCAACATGAAAATCATTTAGAGACTAAAAAAGTATTGTCTTACTTTTTTGAAGATGCTTTTTTTGATGGGGAGTATGAGGTTTCTTTTGTTCAACAACTTATTTCTAAGTGGATTTCTCAAATTCCTATTTTCAAAAATAGAATAGAAGGAACTAACAATATTAAGTCTTTGTATTCGAAATTTCCAACGTATCCAAAAGAGTTGATTGATGAAATTGTACAATATTTTAAAATATATTATCCAAGATATTATCATATTCTTGTTTTAAGACATGGAGAGTCTTTTTTGGAATGGAATTCTTTACATGAACAAGATACTTCTTTATATAATTCGGCTATTGCAAAAATTCAAAATACTCTTTTAAAGTATGAAAGAGGGTTAACGATTAAGGAGATTTTTGAACCAAAAAAAATTGTTTCTTCTAAGTCTTCGAAAGATAAGAAGAAGCCGGTAAATCAGCCAAAAAATCTGGATGACTACGGTGATAAAAAAACAATTGAAGAACTCTTGATATATTTTAAGAAGAAGTATCCAACGTATTATGATGTGATTTTATTTCGATTTGGAGAAAACTTGGACGAATTTCATTCTATTTCTAAGATTCAAGAAAATGCGTATAAGCGGGCAATGAAAAAGTTACAAATATTAATAGCTAAGCGTAGTCTTTTGCAACTTGCCAAACAAACAATAAAGACACATCCAGATTGGCTTGGAATCATTCGAGATATTAAAAAAGGTATGAATACTCAAAAAATTAAAGAAAAATATCATATGACAATAGAAGATGTGTTTCAATTTTATCAAAATACTTTTTCCTTATATAATGTAGAAAGTTTTACAAGGATTATGAAAGAATTTTTCTTATATGGCTATGAGGAAAGGCTTTTAAATGATTCTACTTATTGGTTGGTTTTACAAACTGTTTTAAATGATACTCTTCGTAATAGGGCTAGAAGATTTGCTAATGATTTGGAGCAAGATGGAAAGAAAATAGAGAATTTAGAACTTTTTTTGAAAAGAAAATAAATTTTTATATTTTGGAAATCATTTCGGGAATGATTGAACTTTCAAGGGACATTTGTTATAATGTGTGTATGAAAGATATGGGTGAATGGAATGAAAGAAGAAAAGAAAAAGACTACAACAGGTAAAGGAAATTCTAGTAAAAATACAGCAAAAAAAACATCGACAAAAAAGACTACGACTTCAGCTAAGAAATCAACTTCTTCTAAAACGGTAAAAACTGGAGCAAAAAAGAAAACAACGGGTACTACTAAAGTCAAGAGTACTAGTACAAAAAGTAAAACTGCTGCTGCTAAAAATAAAGTAGAAACTGTTAAACCTATTGAAGAGATAAAAGAACCAGCAGTGGAAGAAGTGAAAAAGGTTTCTACTGTTTCTAAAGAGGAAACAGTGCAAAATCCAAGAGTTATTACTACTTTGCAGATTGTAGCAATTGTTTTGATGGTGATTTTAGTTATTGTTGCTACAGCGAAAATTTTCTATGAATATCAAGAAAGTAGTTTCGAAAGAAATGGGTATCAAGAAAGTTATTTGATAAAAAAGAAGAATGTTTCTACGACTCAATGTGGTGAGATTGCGAATGCTATAAATAGAGACCAAGCTTTTATTTATATTCCAAATCTTGGGACAGAAGAAGAGTTTGAGCTAGAAAAAAAACTTGCTGATGTTATTTTTGATTATCATTTAGAAGATGATTTCTATGTGTTATCTGGTGAACCACATAATTGTGGCGAAATCTCTGATGTTACTAGCATGTTCTCAAGGGAATTGCAATTAACGAGTGGTATTACGAAAACGCCTGTTATCTTGTTCTATCGTAATGGTGAACTTGCAGAGGTTGTGGAACGTGAAGATGAAGCGATGCTTACTGACGGAGATTTGGTTAAAGTTTTAGATATTTATGAAATAAAACCATAGGGGGATTGTTATGTTACATGTTGTTTTGTTTGAACCTGAAATTCCAGGAAATACTGGAAATATTATGAGGACTTGTGTTGCAACGAATACCCATTTGCATCTCATAAAACCACTTGGTTTTTCTTTAGATGAAAAATATATTCGAAGAAGTGGTGTTAATTATATTGAACATTGTCATTATACGGTGTATGAAAATTGGGAAGATTTTGTGAGTAAAAATCATGGAAAAATGTATTTTTATACAAGATATGGTCATCGTCCTCATAGTAGTTTTGATTATTCTGATACGAAAGAAAATATTTATTTAGTATTTGGTAAGGAGAGCACTGGTATTCCAAGATGGATTTTAAAACCTCATTTGGATACTTGTGCAAGAATTCCAATGACGGATAAAGTAAGGGCTCTTAATTTATCTAACTCTGTTGCTATTGTAGTTTATGAAGCATTGAGACAACAGAATTATCCGAATTTACTTTGGGATGAGCCAATGGACGAAGGACATAAAGGAAATCATTTTATTGAAGATTATGAGGGAGAGTAGCATATGCATTGTAAAAAGTGTGGAAAAGCAATCGGTACAGATCGAGGAATTTGTCCTTTTTGTGGGGCGATGCTCTCAAAGGAACAAATGGAAATATATAAACAGGATAAAAGAGAGAATATGATGAAGCCAGAGTTATTGACCGAGAAGTATGGTGAGAAACCTGTTTATTATGAGAAGAGTAAGAGTGATAATAAATTAATCGGAATTATTTTAGTGCTTGGAGTTATTCTAATTTTAGCAGTGATTCTTTTGATTGTTGTATTAAATGGATAGAGGCAAGCTTATGCTTGTTTTATTATGTATTTTATTATAAAAAATTTTCTTTTGAAATTTTGAAAGTGATTTTCAATATGATTTTTAATGTGATTTTGAAAATGATTTACAAAACCATTAAAAACTGTTATAATTGGTTTATCAGATTTAAGTGGGCAGAAATTCCCACTTTTATTATTGAAAGGTTGGGTGATTATGGACAAGATAGAGATGATTAGAAAGGCTATTTCTGGGCCACTCCAAGAAATGGAGATTGAAGTAGATTCTATTGAGTTTGTTAAAGAAGGTTCTTATTATTTTTTGCGAATTGTTTTAGATAAGATTAATGGAATTGATATGGATACCATAGTGGAAGCAACTCATGTTATTAATCCAATTATTGATGAGTTAGATCCATATGAAGAATCTTACATTTTAGATGTATTAAGTAAGGAAAGAGGCGAGTAGTTATGAATACAAAAGAATTTATTAGAGCATTGGAGCATATTACAGAAGAAAAAAATATTAGTAAAGATGTTGTTTTTGATGCAATGGAAAGTGCTCTTGCAACAGCATATAAAAAGAATTTTGGTTCTAAAACAAATGTAAAAGTAAAGATGAATCGTGAGACTGGAGATATTAAGGTTTATTCTTATTATGTTGTCGTAGATGATTATGATGATGGAACAGATACTGTAGATGAAGAAGGAAATGTAGTACATATTCCACCAGAAATTAATGCAGATGCTCAGATTTTGTTGGAGGACGCAAGAGAAATTGATCCAACCATTGAAGTAGGAGAAACGATTGAAAAAGAAGTGACTCCAAAGGATTTTGGTAGAGTTGCTGCTGGTACAGCAAAACAAGTATTAACACAAAAGATTCGAGAAGCAGAACGAGAAGTTATTATGGAAGAATTCCAAGATAAAACTGGGGAAATGATGGTTGGTATGCTTGCAATGGAAGACCAGAGAAATTATTATGTAGATCTTGGAAAATCACGTGGTATTTTACCAAAGAGTGAAATGATTCCTGGTGAAGTTGTAAAAATGGGAACGAGCATTAAGGTTTATATTACAAAAGTTGAAGAAACAACAAAAGGACCACTTATTTTATGCTCTCGGAAACATTATGGTTTTGTTAGAAGATTGTTTGAAACAGAAATTCCAGAACTTGTCGATGGAACTATTGAACTTTATGCAGTTGTTCGTGAGGCTGGAATTCGTAGTAAAGTAGCTGTTTATTCAAATGATGACAGAGTAGATCCTGTGGGAGCTTGTATTGGGGAACATGGTTCTAGAATTGCCAATATTTTGAAAGAATTAAATGGTGAGAAAGTAGACATTGTAAGATATTCTGAAAATACTGAAGAATTTATTGCTAGTGCTTTATCTCCTGCTAAGAATGTTACAGTAAATATTATTGACCCAGTGAAAAAAGAAGCATTAGCTATTGTAACAGATGATAATTTATCTTTGGCAATTGGTAAGAAAGGAACGAATATTAAACTTGCTAGTAGACTTACAAAGTATAAGATTGAAGTAACTACTTTATCTAAGATTAATGAGCAAGGAAATAAAGATCATGATTAAGTTATTTACACATCAATCAGATCCTGACGGAATAGGATGTGCTATTTTAGCTGAACTTTCCTATGAAGATGTTGATTTCTCTTTATGTAAAGGTGTTCAAGAGTTAGATAAATCTTTATTATCTTTTCTAGAAAGTGATGTTATAGAGAAGTATGAGGCAGTTTATATCACGGATTTATGTCCAAGTGATGAGCTACTTCAAAAAATTGATAACAATACATTATGGAAGAATAAAGTACATGTATTTGACCATCATCAAACAGGAATTGATGAAATGACTAAGAATTATTCTTTCGTAACTTCTATTGTAAAGAAGGATGGTCTATCTTGCTGTGGTACTAGCTTATTTTATGAGTATATCCTTACTGATAAAAAGGTACCTCTTTTAGAAAGTACTATTATGCAAGAATTCGTAGAAATGACTCGACTTCATGATACTTGGGAGTGGAAAGGTAAGAACGATTTTCATGCTTTTCATTTACAAACATTATTTCAATTGTTAGGAAGTTATGGTTATTACTATCACTTTTTGGAAAAGTTGAGAACGCAAAAAAGTATGGAATATACTGTACAGGAACAAAATTGGATTGAACTTCAAGATTAAAAAATCAACAATTAGTGGAAGAACTGGCTAAGCACATTGTTGTCGAAACTTATGAAGGTTATCAAATGGGAATGGTTTTTGGAGAATATGCTGTTCGTAATAATTTAGCAGAATATTTAAATGAATTTTTTCCAGAACTTGATATTATGGTGTTATTTGCTGTGGATAATCGTAGTGTTTCGTTCCGTTCTTTAAAGGAACACGTAAATGTTCGTGCATTAGCAGAAAAATACGGTGGTGGAGGTCACGAAAGTGCTTCTTCTGTACCGCTTGCCAATGTAGAACAATTACTATTACAAAAAGTTTTTAAATAACTTAAAGGAGGTATGTATGAAAACGAGAAAGATACCGATGCGTACTTGTGTAGTGACGCGTGAAAAGTGTGAAAAGAAGGAACTTGTTCGAGTGGTGCGAACTCCAGAAGGAACTGTTGAAGTGGATACTACTGGAAAGAAAAATGGGAAAGGTGCTTATTTAAAACTTTCTTTTGAAGTTATTCAAAAAGCTCGTAAAAATAAGGCTTTAGATAGAGCACTAGAGGTAGAAGTTCCAGAAGTGATTTATGAAGAGTTAGAAAGTATGTTAAAAGAATCATAAAAATAAAAAAGAAAGGATGTGTGTATTATGACTGTGAAGGAATATGCAGAAAGTGTTTCTCTTAGTGTTGCTGAAATACTAAAGAAGTGTGAACAATTAGGGATTGAAGTAAAAAATGGCGATGATATTCTAGAAGATGATGATGTTATCAGTCTTGATTATGCAACAAACTTAATTAGTTCTGATAGTGAATCTACTTATGAAGAAGAAGATAGTATGGATTCTTTGGTAGAAGATTTAGTGGCTAGTACGAATGTACATACTATGAACCCTGAGACAAAGAAACAAAAATTAAAAAAGAGAAGTGAGATAGAATCTTCAAAATCAGAGTATTTTCATAAAAGAAAAGAAATGTATAAGCATAAAGAAAAACTTATGAATAATCAAGTGAATGAAGATATTGTTTTGTATAAAAATGATATGACTGTTGCTGATTTGGCAGATGCTTTAAAAATTAGTGGAACAGATATTATTAAGAAGTTAATGGGACTTGGTCTTATGGTATCTTTAAATCAACCAATTGATTTTCAAACTGCTGAGATTATTACTCTTGATTATGGAAAATCTTTAAAGAAGGAAGAAACACAAGATATTAGTAATTTTGAAGAGTATGAAGTTACGGATCAAGAAAGTGATTTAGTATTAAGACCTGCTGTTGTAACGATTATGGGTCATGTTGACCATGGTAAGACTACTCTTTTAGATTATATTCGTCATAGTAAGGTTGTTGATACAGAATTTGGGGGAATTACTCAACATATTGGAGCTTATCAAATTCTCCATAACGGTCAAAAATTAACGTTTATTGATACTCCAGGACATGCAGCTTTTACAGAAATGAGAGCACGTGGAGCCAGTGTTACAGATATTGTTATTATTATTGTTGCGGCTGATGACGGGGTTATGCCTCAGACAGAGGAAGCAATTGACCATGCGAAGAGTGCAGGGGTACCAATTGTTGTTGCTGTAAATAAAATTGATAAGCCAAATATTAATATTGAACGTGTTATGCAAGAAATGAGTGAGCATGGTATTACACCAGAAGCTTGGGGTGGAGATACACCATTTGTAAACATTTCGGCTATGACAGGAGAAGGTATTGATTTACTTTTAGAGACTATTTTAACAATTAGTGAAGTAAATGGTTATAAAGCAAATCCAAATCGTTATGCAATGGGAACTGTAATTGAGTCAAAAGTAGATAAAAATGTTGGTGGAGTTGCTTCTTTACTTATTCAAAATGGAACACTTCGTTTGGGAGACCCTGTTGTTGTTGGAACGGCTTTTGGACGGGTACGTACTATGAAGAATGATTTAGGAGAGTCGATTGTAGAAGCAGGTCCTTCTACACCGGTAGAGATTACTGGTTTAAGTGATAATCCTAGTGCTGGTGATAAATTTATGGCTTTTGAAACAGAAGCAGAAGCGAAGAGTGTTGCTCAAAAAAGAGCGGCAGCTGCGAAAGAAAATAAATTCAAAAAAGAAGTTGTTTCTTTGGATGATTTGTTTGCTAAGATTAAATCTGGTCAAAAAGAAATTAATGTTGTTTTAAAAGCAGATGTTCGTGGTAGTGAAGAAGCTGTTAAAAATGCTCTTTCTAAAATTGATGTAGAAGGAGTACGAGTAAATGTTATTCGTAGTGGAATTGGTACAATTACAGAAAGTGATGTTGTTTTAGCTAATGCATCTGATGCGATTATTATTGGATTTAATGTAATGCCAAGTTCTATTACAAAAGAAGTTGCAAAAGAATATAATGTAGATATTCGTTTGTATACTATTATTTATAAAGTTGTGGAAGAAATGGAACTTGCTATGAAAGGACTTTTAGATCCAGAATTTGAAGAAAAAGTATTGGGTTCTTGTGAAATTCGTAAAATCTTTACTTTTTCAAAAGTTGGAAAAATTGCTGGTTGTTATGTAACAGATGGAGTGATTAAGTATCCAGCAAGTGCTCGTGTTATTCGTGATGGTGTGATCATTTATGATGGGGCTATTGGAAGCATTCAAAGAGAGAAGGATAGTGTCAAAGAAGTGAAAAAAGGCTTTGAATGTGGTGTTACTTTAGAAAATTATAGTGACATTAAAGAAGGCGACGTCATCGAATGTTATGAAATGGTGGAGATTAAGAAATGAGTAGTATCAAAATTCAAAGAATTAATTCAGAGTTAGTAAAAACGATTTCAGAAATTTTAATGACAGAGACAAATGATGAATTTATGAAAACGATTACGATTACTGCGGCAGATACTTCGAGTGATTTGTCTTATGCTAAAGTGTATTTTACAAGTATTTTAGATAAGACTCCTCAAGAACTTGAGAAGGAAATGAATGAAGCTAGTGATTTCTTTCGGAAGTTTGTGGCTGAAAAAATGGATTTAAGACAAACACCAAAATTAAAGTTTTGTTATGATGAATCGATTGCTTATGGAAATAAAATCGAACATATTTTAGAAAATATTCATGAGAAAGAGGAGAATGTTGGGGGTTCTTCCGATAGTTTGTTTGAAACTATCTATAAAGTAGG
>DVHP01000056.1 GCA_018711945.1 Candidatus Ventrenecus avicola | reverse complement strand
TTCATATATTTTAAAAAATATAGAACATGTAGAAAAAGATGGAACCATAGAAATCGTTTCTGAAAATAACCCACGACTTATCTTAACAACTTGTAATAAAGTGAGTGACACCTTACAAGATATCTACTACTTTGAATTATTGAATATAGAATAAAGGAGCTGTTGTGAAATAAAATGAGTCACGGCAGCTCTTTTTTGCTCTTTTATATTACTAAAAAACATTTTTAAAAATTGTCCAAAATCTAATCAATCTCTCCATATCCTAAAATATAGGATAAACATGTTTCTCTTCCTGTGTCTCCTCCACTCGTGGCGTATCCATAATCACTTAGATACATCAAACCGATTTTACCTGTCCACTCTGTTGTTCTTCCTGTAAATACTGTAGTTCCCCTTTCATAACCATACCAGTGACTTGCTAAGCCATTACTATTACTTGCATAACTTGCCGCTCCTCATAAATTCCATACAGCATTGCCTATCATGGACTTTGCTTCCTCGGTTAATCCGGTCGTACTAAAATCACATGGTGTTGCACCATTCATACCATCAGGACATTCTCCATTTATTCGATTATAATAAGCTCCAGAATTTAATACCACTTGTAGAGTACTATCACTCCAATCATTCGAACCAAAATCACTTATAGATGAACCTATTCCCTCCAATTTATTATCCCAACTATATTGTCCTATCGATTCATCTCTAATGATTTTGAGTCTTGTTTCTTCATTTCCAGTTCCATCATCAATGCTATTAAATGCTCCGATAATTCGCCATAATTCATTGTTAAAACTAACATAGTTATTTGGGTCTGCTCCGATATATCTGGCATTGTTATCTGGATCATCTGTGGCTATTTCATTTGATAAACTAGCATTATCTTTTATACAATTTGCCGCTGTATCATTGCAAGCTAAGATGGAATCAGTAAATGACATTTCAACAAAATACATCGTACACTTTGTTCTGCTCATATTTCCAGCAGAATAATTTGATAAATTAATAATCGCTGTCCAACTATCATTATCCCGAGTAATATCTGCCCCATTGGTGCAACTGCTTTGTGCTTCATCTAATGTATATCCACTATCTTTAGATGGAATAGTATTGGTAATTTCTCCATCAACATAGACTGCAAAATATAAGTCTCCCGGATCTTGATATCGCCCGTTAATCACATTAAATTGTTTGTCTTCTGCAAAACTCGCAAAACTAGTATATAAAAATATTCCTGCTAACAAAAAAATACAACAACATGTAGGTGGTAAAATGATCCGTTTAGCAATCGTATCTCTTCTAAAGAAAAATAATCGTTCGAAATATTGGCTATGTCAACAAATGAACATGACCAGTAGAAACTTAAACCGCATCATTAGAGGAGAAACAACGTCCATTTCTTTTAAATACATTGAAGAATTTTGCAAATACTTAAATTGTAAACCAGGAGATTTAATAGAACTAATTCCAGATACAGAAAAGATTTCTTCATAAAAAGCCAATAATTATTTGACTTTAAGCATATATTTTGTTAAAATCTTTAAAGAAAAGAAAACGTGGAGGTGATATCATGGCCAAAAAAGTATCTAACAAAAAACCTTTAACTGTAAATTCTAGAAGTAAAGCAATGAATGCTACGAAAAGAGTTCAAAAGCCAAATTTACAAAAGAAAACAATTAACGGAGAAAAAGTAATTATCAGTGCACGTGAAGCAAAAAAAGTTGCTTAATAAAAAAGACCTATCGATTTAATGATAGGTTTTTTTATGGCTAACTTGCAACTTCTTCTTTCTCTTTATAAATGGAAGTAAATAATTCTGTTTGTCTTCCATAGTCGTTTTCTTCTTCTAGTCTAGGTAAATCATCTAGTGTTGCAAGCCCAAAATAATCCAAAAATTCATGAGTAGTTTTATAAAGATTAGGACGACCTGGCATAGTGCTTTTCCCAGCTTCCTTGATAAATCCTTTCGCGAGTAGCTTTCGAATGGTATAGTCAGAAGAAACTCCTCGAAGTTCGTCAATTTCAACTCGAGTGACTGGTTCATTATAAGCGATAATGGCTAGAACCTCTAATGAAGAAGGACTTAACGTATTATTTTCTTCGGTTAAAACAAGTTTTTGATAATATGGTTTATGCTCTTCTTTCGTTGTCAACTTAAAAGCATTTCCTAAAAAACGAATCCTCATTCCCCTATTTTCTTGTTCATAGGATTCCCTTAGCTTCATCAAAAGTTCCTTAGCTTGTTCTTTATCAATTTCCAAAATATCACAAATAGATTCTAGAGTGACTCCCTCATCTCCTTGAACAAATAATAATCCTTCCAATACACCTTCTAAATTCACGCTATCGCCTCCACAATAATAGAATCAAAACTATTCTCTTGAGTTAGTTTCAATTCCTTCGTTTTACACATTTCCAAAATTGCTAAAAATGTCGCGATAATATAGTCTTTCGTCCCAAATTCAAACAATTCTGTAAAATCACATTTTTTCTTTATTTTTAAAATATCACGAATATAAGTTGCTCGTTCCTTTACACTAATTTCTTTCGATGTAATTCTTGTCTCCACTGGTTCTTTATAATGTAGTCTCGCCTCGACATTTCTTAAAGCTTTCACAAGATCATCCACGGTTAAATTATTTTCATTAAATAACTCAGGAACAGTCATATATTCCTTTAAACTTTCCGGAAGTTTCGTATAAACTTCTTTTCTTTTCTCTTCTAAAGCTTTTAATTCTTTCGTAATATTTTTATATTTTTCATATTCAATAATTCTCTGCTTTAAATCTTCTTCGCTTTCAATCGCGTATTCGTCTTCACTTTCTTCTGTTTCTGTCGTTTTTCCAATTAACATCTTACTCTTCAAATGCAAAAGACTAGAAGCCATCAATAAAAACTCACTGCCAACATCTATATCCAAGCTTTGTAAATCTGAAATATATTTCAAATAGCTTTCAATAATAGAAGACATATTGATTTCATAAATATCCAACTTTGTTTCTTTCACTAGATGTAATAGCAAATCTAGTGGTCCATCAAAATTTTCTAGATGTATGTTGTAATCCATATAGCTCACCTTTCCTTTTCATTATACTAAAAAAAGAGCAAAAAAAGAAGAGATAAAATCTCACTTTAAACCTTGGACACCATCATTTTTCTAAATAAATAACACATCTATGATAAAACCAAACAATTCTCATTAATAAAATTTTTTTAATAACAATTACCATTTTTTGCGTATTTCCACCTTTTTTGGTAATTATATAAAAAACAAAAAAGACCAAAAGGTCTTACTGGCATGTATAATTGTCGCTTTCAAGCTCAAAGGCAATTTCTTTTGCCTCGGTATTAGCCGCATAATAAACAGAGTCTGTAAAATATCGATTCATTGTAGTAGATGTAACACTTCCTAATTGCAAAGTAAGTTCATACGTAAATCCAGTTGTAGTTGGAAGTAAGCTACTAGTAACTCCTGTGACACTATTTAAAGAAGCTACCAAAGTGGTATAAGACTCCAAAGTCGCATTATAATCAGCAGCGGTATTCAAAAAAGTAGTTCGTTCCCTAATTTCATTTAATGCATAAGTATCATTTTGTTCTGTAAAATAATAAGTTAAAGTCTGACTATCTTTCGTACAAGTAAGATAAGAGACACCAGCAGTATTCGTAGATAAAGACACACTAGGATAATCTTCGACTAAAATCTCTTTAATTGCTACCTGCGTCACAGTTCCATTTGCTATTGCACTTGAAATATCTACAGTAAACGTAGAAGAACCAACAATATCATCCCTGGATAATTTAATGCGTTGCAACAATTCATTCTCCCCAGAATAAAGTTCCATAAAATAATTATGGGTTTCAAAATAATTTGCCTCACCACTTGTATTCGTAATCGTATAACTAAGAGTCTGATTATTGTTTTGAATCACAAAAGAAGAAAAAGAATAACCATCAATATCAATACTTAAATCGCTAGAAATAGGATAGTACTGAGTCTCAGGTGCTGGATCTTCATTTGGTTCGTCATCTATAGACGGAGATGGCGTATCCGTCGGTGTTTCAACGACCGTATCTACTCCATTAAGCCATTCATTAAAATAAGGTAAAAGAAAAATACACACAACAAATAAAATAATAAGTACAATAGCTATGATTGGGCCATTTTCCCTCTTATCTAGTACACCTATAGTCGTAGGCATAAGTTCCGTTTTATTTAATACAATTTCCTCTTTCTTTTTCTTTGCCATATTTGTTCACCATTTCTATTCCATATCCATTATAGCAAAAAAGAAAAAAAAGAAAAAGATATAAAATTAACTTTTTCTAATAATCCAATTTCTTTAATTTTTTGGCCGAAAGATTAAAGCAAAAACAAAGGCAAAGACAACAGCCGCGACAATCGCCGTAGAACTCTTAGCAAGAAGTCCACCAGCAAATCCAATGACTCCCATCTCTTTAAACCCCTCTACTCCACCTAAATAAAGCATATGACCAAAATTAGAAATTTGGATAGTTGCGCCAGCTCCAGCAAATTCAATAAGTTTTGGATAAATACCCAAGAAAGATAAAATGGCTCCTAAAACGGTAAACATAGAAGTAATATGTCCTGGTGTTAATTTTGTGTTATCCAAAATCACCTGTGCCACCAAACAAAATAATCCTGATACCAAAAAAGCATTGAAAAAAATCATAGTTTCACCTCCAAAGAAACAGCATGAGCTACCGCTGGAATCGATAGTTTTTGATTCACAAAAAATGGATTATGCAAAGAACCTGTACCGATAATTAAAATTTTAGTGTACTTCTTCTCCTTTAAAACTTTATTAAATAAATAAAGAGGTAAAGCTACTGGCCCACTAGCGCCTGCAAAAGTCTCTTCCTGACTTTTTAAATAAAGCTCACATCCAGCATCAATATGCTTTTTCATTTTAATGTTATAAGCTCTTTTTAAATACTCTTTTAAAATCTGTGACCCAATACAACCTAAATCTCCTGTTAAAATTAAATCATAATAATCGATATTCCGTTTCATTTCCGTTAAATGAGTGACCAAAACACTAGCCGCAGCAGGTGTCATAACTGCTCCCATATGAGAGGCATCTTTACACCCCATATCTTCGACTTTTCCAATCGTATAACTCTCAATTTTTACTTTACTAACTTCTTTCGTTAATAAGGTCGCTACTGCCCCAGTCGCTGTAAATGTCGTTGTCGCAGGCTTTGGAGCTCCATACTCAATCGGAAAGCGAAACTGCTTTTCCGCATGTAAATTGTGCGAAGACGTCACACAAATAGCATGTCCTTTTCGTTTATTTTCCAAATATTCTGAAGCAGCAATCAAACCTTCTACAAAAGAAGCACAGGCCGAATACACTCCCAAAAAAGGAATACTATAATTACTAGCCGCATAACATGAAACACTAATTTGATTAGACAAATCTCCACTTACTAATAAATCAATTTCACGATTCATGAAACGATTTTTTAAAAGCAACTGATCAATCACTGTTTTTTGCATTTTTATTTCTGCTTGTTCAAATGTTTTCTCATTATAATAATAGTCATCCATCACTAAATCATAATTTTTAATAGAGCCTTTCTTCTCCACTGGACCAGCAATCGAAAAAGCGTCTTTGATATAAACCCCATTCACCTTTTGACTAGCCATGAAAAATCACCCCTAAAATAGCAAGGAAAAATCCACTGATAATCCCATATAAAATAACACTTCCAGCTAGTTTAAAAAAACTAGAACCAAGGCCAGTGATAAGGCCATCCTTACGATAATCTAACGCTGCACTAGTAACAGAATGGGCAAATCCAGTCGTTGGTAAAAACAGTCCGGCCTTACATTTACTAACCCAATTATCAAAAAAGCCTAAAGCAGTAAAAAAGCTAGCAATAAAAATAACAATCACACATAGCCAAACATAAGATTCTGTTACTTCCATGCCAAAGGAATTTTGTAAAATCATGGCAATGACTTCTCCAAGAAAACCAACAAGTCCTCCGATGCAAAACGCAATTAAGGCATTCTTACCTTTCTTCTCTTTTGGTGTAAATTCTTCCACCAATTTTTGATATTCATCTTTATTCATCATACGCCTCCATTATTAATATGAATAAAGAAATATTCTTTTATACAAAAAAAGCAAGAAAAACTTGCAAATTATAAACTAAGCTGGAATGGATTATCACGGCTTCCATCTCCTCCGGTAATTCTTACGTTAGAGGATAGATATAAGACAGGAGAAACGGCATTGTTTGTGTGGTTCGCGTAGTAGGTACCTACGAGTCCGAGAATGCCCACAAGGAACACGTTGTTCGAGCGGCTGGAATCCGGAGTTAAAGTCCATTGATAATTTGAACTATTGTACAGCCAATCATTATTATAACAATCACTAGAACTATCCCAATTATATAATTCCATTGCTAAACAGGTGTCTCTTCCAGTACTTCCACCACTCGTAGCATATCCATAATCACTAGGATACACCAACCCTATTTGACCTGTCCACTCTGTTGGTCTTCCTGTGTATACTGTAGTTCCTCTTTCTCTTTCATAAAACGTACTTGCTGTTACATCATCAAAAGCAATACTTCCTCCTAAATTCCAAACTGCATTACTTATCATAATTTTTGCTTCACTTGTTAATCCGGTGTTACTAAAATCACAAGTTGTTGTAGCTCCATTACCTCCATATGGACATTCTCCACTTGTTCTGTTCCAATATGCTTCTGAATTTAAGACTTGTTGAAGAGCACTATCACTCCAATCATTACTTCCGTGATCACTTATCGAAGATCCTACTCCATTCGCCTTATTATCCCAACTATAGCTTCCTATTGGTTCATCTCTAATGATTTTAAGTCTTGTTTTTAATGTATCACTTCCATCATCAATGTTATTCATCACGCCAATAATTCGCCATAACTCATCATTAAACCAGACATAGTTATTTGGATTCGCGCCAATAAATCTTAAGTTGTTGTCGGAAGTCTCATCATCTACAATTTCGCTCGTTAAAGAATAATTTTCTTTGATACATGTTCCACCGTCTTTAGATAAAGCTCCACAATCAACTACAGCTTCTGCGAAAGTCCTTTTCTTAAAATAAAGACTACACTTTACTCTTTCATTATTTTCGTAAGCGTAATTACTATAGTTTGTTTTAATAGTCCATGTGTTGTAGTCAAATGAGACTTCTACTCCATTCGTACAACTGCTTTTTGATAAGTCTAGGGTATACCCAGAATCTTTTTCCGGAATATAATGAATTGGCTCATCTTCTAAATAAATGGCTAATGTATTTTCTTCCATTTTTTCTTTTAAAATGGTTTCTTTTTTTGATTGTTGAACCATGAAAAAACATGCTCCAACCACAAGTGTTAAGATGGTAGGATATCTTAATTCTCTAAGATACCTTATGTGCCCATTCTGATTAAGTGCCCATCTT
>DVHP01000055.1 GCA_018711945.1 Candidatus Ventrenecus avicola | reverse complement strand
ACAATTGCTACCAATATGGCTGGTCGTGGAACCGACATTAAACTAGGAGAAGGCGTAAAAGAACTAGGTGGTCTTTGTGTCATTGGTACAGAAAGACATGAGTCTCGCCGTATTGATAACCAGTTACGTGGTCGTGCAGGTCGTCAAGGAGATCCTGGTATGAGTCAATTCTTCGTATCTTTTGAAGATGATTTAATGCGTCGTTTCGGAACTGAAAAAGTGAAAAACATGGTAATGGCTCTAGGTATGGTAGGAGACCAAGCTATTCGTTCAAAATCATTAACAAAATCAATTGAATCTGCTCAGAAGAAAGTAGAAGGAAACAACTTTGATAGACGTAAAAACTTACTAGATTATGATAATGTAGTAAACGAACAAAGAAGAATTATTTATGAACAAAGAAATACAATATTAGATAACGAAAGTATTCATGACTCAATCAAAGAAACATTCAGAAATACAGTGGAAGACCTAGTAACCGCGCATACAAAAGATAGCGATTTAAAAGAAGAAGATTTGAAAGAAATCGCTGAATACGTAAATACAAACTTCCTAAAAACAGTGAAAGTGAGTCCTGAAGACTTAAAAGGTATGGATGAAGGAAAATTAATTGAGTACTTATCAACAATGATTAATGATGATTATGAATTGAAAATTAAAGATGCTCCAAACTTTGAAGAATTTGAAAGAGCAATCTCTCTAAGAATTATCGATTCATTATGGGTAGAACATTTAAATTCTATGGAAGGATTAAAAGAAGGAATTTTCTTAAGACAATATGCTCAAACAAATCCATTACAAGCTTATACAATGGAAGGATACAATATGTTTGAACAACTTCTAAATAGAATTGATGATACCATTGCTCAGTTCCTTTTAAAAGCAAATATTGAGCAAAATACTCAAAGACGCCAAGTAGTAAAAGGACGTACAAATGAGCCTTCAGAACAAGAACATAAAAAACCAATCAAAAAAGAAAAAAAACCAGGTCGTAATGATCCTTGCAGCTGCGGCTCTGGAAAAAAGTACAAAAACTGCTGTGGAAAAAATGCATAAAAAAGTTAACACAAAAAGAGGTTGTCAGCAAAATAAATTTGTTGGCAATTTTTTTAAAAGTAGAAATATAAAATAGTCGTAAAGGAGTAATAGATGATTGAGATTAAAAAAAACATAGATGAAAAAGGAAATAATCGTTTTAAAATAATAACTAATGAAGGAAATTTTGAAATAATATATGGAGGCACTTTAGATTTATACTGGTTTTACCGCCCAAAAGAAAATATCGATAATTGGCCATTATTAAAAACATTTAATATCACAAAAGAAAATTACTTTCTTTTTAAAATATTAGACGAATTATACACAAGAATTAAAGAACAGAAACCTTATTCAACAATAGAGTATAACCCAAATAATTATAGTTTGAAAGACTATGCACATGAAATGTTATTTCAAAATAATATAATTAAATGGTACTCAGATGATGCACCATTAGAAGAAGCTAGTTGTGTAGAGGTAAAAAGGTTAGAAGATGTTTATTCCATAACTTTTTATCAAGGAAAAGAAGAATATAATTTTCCAACATTTACAGTTCGCTTTAGAAATAGCGGCAGTCGATATAAACCGTATAATGCTGTATTTATGAATATGTATAATTGTTTAGGAGAATATGATTTTAATTATCATCAAATTCATATAGAAGAATATTTATATAATCAAAAGTTACAAAGAACAAAAAAATGATGCCAAAAGAAGGTGATTGAAATGGCTCATATGACTTGTAGTTGCGGAAATGATTTATGGGATGGCGACGGTCATATTGTCTATGAGGTATATAAAAAAGTGATCTTAAAAAATATTAAATAGAAAGGAGAATATGATGATGATTGAAAATTTGCCAAAAAATCTCACTGAGTTCATTAAAAATGGCGAAAGCACAATAGTTGAATTTAAAGAAGCAAAAAAGAATTTACCAAATAGTTTGTTTGAATCAGTTTGTTCAATGTTAAATAGAAATGGTGGACACATATTTTTAGGAGTTAAAGACGATTCCGAGGTGATTGGCGTATACAAAGATTATACTAAAACGATGAAAAAAGAATTTGTGAATTTATGTAATAACCCAGAAAAAATATTTCCAACAGTTCATCTTGAAATACAAGAATATCTTTATGAAGAAAAGCACATTTTATACATTTATGTTTATGAAAGCTCAGATGTCCATAAAACAGCAAATAAAATTTATGATAGAAACGAAGATGGAGATTTTGACATAACTAACAATACCACATTAATATCTAATCTATATATCAGAAAAAGAAGTACTTATATTGAAAATAAAATTTATCCATTTGCGACTATGGATGACTTGAGAGTAGATTTAATTGAAGAAGCAAGAAAAATGGCTACAAACCGAACTTCAAATCACCCATGGTCAAAAATGAGTAATGAAGAAATGTTAAGAAGCGCTGGATTATATGAAAGAAATTTAGAAACTGGTAAAGAAGGTTTCAATTTGGCTTGTTTACTATTGTTTGGAAAAGATGATGTAATAGCTTCTGTGTTGTCATATTATAAAACTGATGCAATTTTAAAAGTGAAAGATACAGAGAGATATGATGACCGCGACGACATTAGAACCAATTTATTAGACTCATATGAGCGTTTAACCAATTTTATAAAAAAACATTTAAATGATAAATTTTATATTGAAGATAATCAAAGAATCAATGTCAGAGACATCATTGCCAGAGAGTTATGCACTAATTTGCTGATACATAGAGAATATTCAAATCCATATCCAGCAAAATTGGTAATTACAAAAGAAAGTATTATCACAGAAAATGCAAATAAGCCTAGAACAATCGGATTTATAGATCTAAACAATTATTCTCCATATCCTAAAAACCCTAAAATTGCAGGTTTCTTTAAGGAAATAGGCCTTGTTGATGAGTTGGGTTCGGGTATTAAGAAAATAGCAAAATATACCAAAATATATAGTGGAGGAAAGGAACCATCATTTAAAGATGATGAGATTTTTATAGCAAATATACCATTAACAAATAAAAATGATAATGTGGAATTTGTTAGTAATAATAAATTAAAAGAATTAATATATACTTTTATTAAAGAATCCTCTAATGGACGAACAAGGCAGGAAATTAATAATTATATTTATCCGCAAATGAATGAAGACTTAGAAACAAAGAATAATAGAGTAAGAACATCATTAACTTATTTAAGAAAAAAAGATTTGATTGAAAATAAAGGATCGGATACAAAATCTGTTTGGAGCGCTAAATAATTCTGCAGAGAATTCTGCAGAGCTCTGCAGAGAATTCTGCAGAAATAAACAAAGTACATTGAGATAAAAATCAAATTATTTTTTAATAATACTTAAAAATATACGAATTAGGATTATTAAATATGTCATCCAAAACAGCTCAAGGATATATTGATGAGCCAGATGTTATATTGCCAGAATCTTACATATACTCTACTGAAGAAATAAATCCCTTTCCATCTACCTTTAAAGATTATGAAGAATTAGATAATCGTGAAGATGAAATGGATAGTCAATTACAGACAACAGAAACCGAAGTGGAAGATTTAGCTTTAAATAAAGCTTTAGAAACTAGCCTGTCTAGTGTATTATGGAAGTTACAAAACCGTGAACGCGTAATCTTGACTTTAAAATTTAGGCTAAATCGTAAAATTTATCTGACAGAGCAAGAGCAGTTATATTATGGTATGGAAAAAAATGGGATAGAAATGACTTTTGAAGAAATTGGACACTACTTAAATATATCAGGAAATCGGGTAAATTAGATTGAAAAATATGCTCTTCGGAGGTTGCGACGCCCATCACTAGAAAAGAAAATAAAAGATTTTTGGTACTATAGCTAATATAATACTTAGTCTAAAAAACTATAAGTTAAGAATGTTATAAACACACTTATAAACATTCTTTTTTTATTAAAATATCAAAAAATACTGTATAATAAAGTTAGTTATAATAA
>DVHP01000054.1 GCA_018711945.1 Candidatus Ventrenecus avicola | reverse complement strand
TCTCAATAAAAAGAGAAAAGGAATACCGTGAGGTATTCCAAGGGAAGAAATAGAAAATTTATTTTCTACTTTATTCCTTTTTGTTCTATTTCGATCCTCTTGATTTAAGAAACTTTGCTTTTTCTTATGTTTATGAAAATGGGGAAGTGGAACAAGTTTTACGAACCCTTGATTTAAAACAACATATTTTGGGAATTCAAAAACTTTATTTGAAATCTAAAAAATTAAAGCATTATGTATCTTCCAAGCAAATCCAGGCAGTTGATCATTATCCAACAGATGTTTTTTTGGCGAAGAAACGTGTTTTATCTATTTATTATTTTAATTCTTCTACACGTGATAGCAGTATTCAAATAGGATATTTAAATGCACCTTGTTGTCTCACAGACTCACAAAAACAATTTTTAGAGGAACGGCTCAAATATTTTAGTTTGTTTGATATTTTTGATGTAGGGCAATATAATTCGGAAGTAAAGAAAATGAATGATTTAACTCTAAATGAGTCAGATTATGTAAAAGTGATACGAAAGTTGATTCAGAAAAAAAAAACTATGTTATAATAATGTGGAGTTGTTAGGGTGGTGGTTCTATGTTTACAAAAGAAGAAATCTTACATTATAAGGAGTTAGATTTATACTCGCGTAGCTTAGAATTAGTCACCCGTTTTTTTAAAGAGAAAACAGATAAAGCAAATAGTAATTATATGAATCATTTATTGCGGGTGAGTCAGGATTTTAATGATATTAATATTAAGTCTATGGCTCTTATGCATGATGTACTAGAGGATACCCCTATTACGAAAGAAGATTTGTGTATATTAGGTTATTCTGATGAATTTATTGAAACATTAGAATTGTTAAGTAATACCTATGATACTTATCAAGAATATATTGATCATTTAATTCATAGTCATAATCAAGTGGCAATGAAAATTAAATTAAAAGATTTACTTCATAATATGGATTTGACGAGGTTAGATAAAGTGACCGAAAGAGATAAGTTAAGAACTCAAAAATATGTGGATGCATATTTAAAAATTATTACTAGTTTAGAAGGAGAAGATTTATGATAGATATTAAGTTAATTAGAGAAAATAAAGAGTTGGTAAAAGAAAATATTAAGAAAAAATTTCAAGATGAAAAGTTAGGGTTAGTGGATGAAGTTTATGATTTTGATGAATCTAGAAGAGAATATCAAACGAAGATGGACCAATTAAAAGCTGAAAAAAATAAAATGAGTAGTCAAATCGGGGTGCTCATGAAAGAGAAGAAGCTAGAGGAAGTCGAGGAAGTAAAAAAGAAAATTGCTAGTATGAGTGAAGAAATTGCTTCTTTAGAAGAAAAGCAAAATACTTTGGCTGAGGAAATTAAAAAGAGAATGATGGTAATTCCAAATATTATGGACCCAAGTGTTCCAATTGGACATGATGACAGTGAAAACGTTGAGGTAGAGCGCTTTGGAGAACCTGTGGTACCAGATTATGAAATTCCGTATCATGCTGATATTCTTATGAATTTACATGGTATGGATAAAGAAGCTGCTGGTAGAACTAGTGGTGAAGGTTTCTATTATCTACTTGGTGATATTGCAAGACTTCATGAAGCAATGCTTGCTTATGCGAGAGACTATATGATTGAAAAGGGATTTACTTATGCGATTCCACCATTCATGATTCATAGTGATGTTGTAACTGGGGTGATGTCTTTTCCGGAAATGGAAGCGATGATGTATAAAATAGAAGGGGAAGATTTATATTTAATCGGAACAAGTGAGCATTCTATGATTGGCCGGTTTAAAGATCAAATTGTTAAAAAATGTGATTTACCTATTAAGATGACTTCTTATTCTCCATGCTTTAGAAAAGAAGGAGGATCTCACGGTCTTGAAGAACGTGGTTTATACCGAGTTCATCAATTTGAAAAACAAGAAATGATTGTGTTATGTGAACCAGAAGATTCTATGAAATTTTATAATGAAATGTGGAAATATACAGTGGAAATTTTTAGAAACATGAATGTTCCAGTAAGACAACTTGAGTGTTGTTCTGGTGATTTGGCAGACTTAAAAGTAAAATCTTGCGATGTTGAAGCATGGAGTCCAAGACAACAAAAGTATTTTGAAGTTGGTTCTTGTTCTAACTTAGGAGATGCCCAAGCAAGAAGATTAGGAATTCGAGTAAAGGGTGAGAATGGCACTTACTATCTTCATACACTAAATAATACTTGTGTGGCGACTCCTAGAGGACTTATTGCTGTCGTTGAAAATAATTATCAAAAAGATGGAAGTATTCTCATTCCAGAGGTTTTACGTCCATATATGGGTGGTAAAGAAGTGATTCGTTAGTTGAAATTCTTAAAAACTGCACATTGAAAATCTTAAAAATTGCACAACGAAAACCTTAAAAATTGCACAATGGGCATAAATGTGATATGATTATAACGGATGTGATATATTATGAATTTTACGGAAAAAGAGTATTTGCCAAGATTAGCAGATAAGACTTTAGAGAATTATTTAAAAGTCTTTGGAGCTGTTTCGGTCGAAGGCCCAAAATGGTGTGGAAAAACTTGGACTTCTTCAAAGTATGCAAACAGTATTCTGTTTTTAGATCGAGAAGAAACATTTGAAAAGGCTTCTTTAGATTTAGAATTGGTACTGAATGAAGAGGCTCCGGAGTTGTTAGATGAATGGACGAAAATTCCTAAAATATGGGATGCAGTAAGAAGAAAATGTGATGAAAAGGTTACGAAAGGGAACTATATTTTAACTTGTTCTACAGAATTAAATGCTCAAAAAAAGAAAGAAGTTTTTCATTCTGGAGCTGGTCGAATAGGAAAAGTGAAAATGTATCCGATGTCCTTATTTGAATCTAAAAATTCTACTGGTGAAGCATCATTGACTCTTATGTTTGAGGGAGTTCAAGAAACGAAAAGTGTACGTGTTCCATCTTTAGAGGAAATCGCTTTTTATATTGTAAGGGGAGGATGGCCTAGTAATATTCATACGGAAAAAGAACTTGCACATTTCATACCAAAAAGTTATATAGAATCCATTTTAGATAAGGATATTCATGATGATAAAACACGAGATAAAAATAAAATGAGAGCCCTTTTACGTTCCTTAGCAAGAAATGAATCAACCGTGGTGAGTAATCAAACTCTTTTAAAAGATATTGAAAGCTACAGTAACGAAAGTGAAAAAATTGAGAGTCGAAATACTCTAGCAGAATATTTAGATGTTTTAACTAGGTTATACTTAGTTCAAAACCAGGAAGCTTATAGTGAAAATTATCGTTCTCCTGAGAGAATTGGAAAATCTAGTAAAAGACATTTGATTGATCCATCTTTGACATGTGCAATTTTAGGTTTAGATATAGATAAATTATTAAATGATTTAAATACTTTTGGCTTTTTGTTTGAAGCATTGGTAGAAAGAGATTTAAAAATTTATATTGAATATTTAGGGGGACATTTATATCATTTTAGAGATAATGTAAGTGGTTTAGAAGTAGATAGCATTTTAGAATTTCCTGGTGGGGATTATGCGGCTGTGGAGATAAAACTTGGAAATAACAAAGTAGAAGAGGCAAAGAAAAATTTGCTTCAATTTGCAAGTAATATGAAAAAGAAGCCTAAGTTTATGTGTGTTATTACGGCAAATTCTACTTATGTGATAAAAGATCCTGAAACAGGTATTTATATTTTGCCGATTACTGCTTTGAAGCCATAAATGAAAATGATATAAAAAAATAGGATTGGGTTTGGTTTTATGATAAAAGATTTAATGCAAAAAGAAGAAAAGTTGTTAGCAGAATTTATGAGGCTTTTATTCGTGGATAATAATTCGGTTCGTGAGAGTTTTATCCAAGAAAGGCTAACTACTTTGAGGGTCATGGAAATTCAGGAAATCGAGTTTATGAGAGATTTTCCTTGTACTGAAACGAAAGAAAAACGATTGCTATTAAGACTTTTTCCGAACCAACTCAGCATTGAATCCATTATTTTTCAGCCTCTTTTTGATACAAGCCTCAGGCTTTTTCATCATTTTTGTCGAAGAAATTTTTTTAGAAAAGAAAATATGTCTTCTGAATTTTCCAAAATTTTCTTTTTTCAGTATCGCTTTTTGGAATGTGTGATTATGGAACTCACACAGATAGGGTTGTCTTCTTCCACTATGCAATTGTATTTTGCTTTGAGATTTGACTTTCCACCACTAGAAGGGTTAGATTATAGCATTTTGTTAAATGACTGGGTTTCTAAAGAGGATTATTTACCTTTTGAAAAAGAGAAGGTGTTACTACTTTGGGAAAGTGTGTTAAAGGAATATGCTACTATGACAGAAGAAGAATTTTTGATGGATATTTATGATGAAAGAAAGATTTTATTTTTGAAGGCTTTAAATCAGATGCGAAAATCATTTTTAACGGACAAAGAAATGAAACATCTGATGGAAAAAATGATGTCAAATGAAGATTATATTTGGTGGATTTGTGATACTTTATCGATATCTTTTAAAGTGCAGTCACTTGCTTTTTTTGAATAATGCTGGAACATAAATTTTTTAGGGGTATGATTCTATGACATATCAAGAGTTGGTGGATAAAGAAGAGATATTACTTGCTAAGTTTCGGCAAATGTTGTTTGTGCAACGGCATCATGGAAGTTTTGAATTTAAAAAATCAAAAATAGAAGAATTAAATCAATTTATTGTCGAGGATAATCAATTTTTTCAATCTTTAAATACGCCCAAGATATATTCGATATTAAAGCAAATTTTTCCTGAAGATGTTTTAATAGAACGTTATATTGAAGAACCGGAATTTGATGTGAATTTACGAATTTTTCATCATTTGTATCGTAATTATTTCATACAAAAAAAGAGTGTTTCGAAATTTGATTTTCTTTTCTTGTTTCCCTATCGTTTTTTGGAAACTTATTTTTCTATTCCTAGAAAGTATACACGGTATATGGAGTTATTAAAATCTTTTTATTCTTTCGTTTATAATTTTCCACCTTTGGAAACGATGAATTACAAGATCCATCTTGAAAATTGGACTATGCAAGAAACTTATTTGGAGTTTGAACATATTATGATTAAAAATTTATTTGATGCATGGTTAGGAGAAGTTTCTACACTTGATTCTTTTCAATGTTTAGATATGTTTACTAGTCCTACAAAATGTGTTTTTGGTGATGTTCTTGGTCTTATGATGAAAAATCATTACACTAAGGAAGAGATGGCTCACTTTGTTAAAGAAAGGATTTTAAATGAGGAGCAAGCAGAAATTGTATTAAATGGACTAGATGTTTATAATCAAAGAAGTTTTTTGAGTTTGGTAAAAAAAGGTTTGTCATGACGTTGGAATCCTTATAGACTTTATAAGTTCTTTTTGGTACAATATTAAGACAGAAATGGAAGTGGTACTATGAATTATCCAGATTTAAATAAGGCGAGAATTCGTAGCGAGAAAGAAGTAAATTATATTGAGAATCCTATGGTGGATAGTTCTTTATTTTTTAATAAGAAATACTTTTTGAGAACTTATGGTTGTCAAATGAACGAGCATGACTCTGAACAAATCAAGGGTATTTTAGATCATTTTGGAATGAGTCCTTGTGAAGAGTTAGAATCGGCTGACGTTATTGTTTTAAACACTTGTGCGATCAGGGAAAATGCCCATGACAAGGTTTTTGGATATTTGGGACGTATTAAACATTTAAAAAAAGAACGCCCTGATGTTATTGTGGCGATTGGTGGCTGTATGAGTCAAGAAGAAAGTGTTGTAGAAGAGCTTAAAAAAAGACATCCTTATGTGAATATTGTTTTTGGAACCCATAATATTCATGAACTTGGAACTATGTTACTTCATGCCGTGAGTGGATATCAAGATATTGAAGTTTATAGTATTGAGGGAGATGTTTATGAGCATATTTCATATAAAAGAGATTCTCATATTACGGCTTGGGTAAATATTATTTATGGTTGTGATAAATTTTGTACTTATTGCATTGTTCCTTATACGAGAGGAAAAGAGAGAAGTCGTCATTTAAGTGAAATTGTTTCTGAAGTAGAAGACTTAAGAAGTAAGGGGTATATGGAAGTAACACTTCTTGGGCAAAATGTGAATGCTTATGGTCATGATTTAAAAGAAGATGTAGAATTTTCTGATCTTTTAGAAGCAGTTGCTAAAACTGGTATTCCACGGATTCGTTTTGTGACAAGTCATCCATGGAATTTTACGGATAAGATGATTGAAGTGATTGCAAAATATGATAATATTATGCCATATATTCATTTACCACTTCAAAGTGGATCTGATAGAATCTTAAAATTAATGGGGAGAAAATATACTAAGAATGAATATCTTACTTTGTTTTGTAAGATGAAAGAACGAATTCCAAATGTAGCGATTACAACGGATATTATTGTGGGATTTCCTGGAGAAGGGGAAAGCGATTTTGAGAATACTTTAGATGTTGTAGAAAAGTGTAAATTTGATGGAGCATATACTTTTATTTTTAGTCCTCGTGAGGGAACACCAGCTGCGAAGATGAAAGATGAAACTCCTTTAGAAGAAAAAGAAGAACGTTTGAGGCGTCTGAATGAACGAATTAACTTTTATTCGAAGGAAAGTAATCAGAGGCTTGTGGGACAAGTTGTATCCGTGTTAGTACTCGGAGAAAGCGAAAAAGATTCTACAAAGGTGTATGGTTATACGGATACCATGAAGCTTGTGAATGTTGAAGCTGGGAAAGATACTATTGGTCAGATTATTGATGTTTTGATTACTGATGCAAAAAGTTTTAGTTTAGACGGAGTCTTAGAAGAAGGAGTTAACAATTAATGAATGACATGATGAATCGAGATGGTGTAAGAGAAATAGCAATATTTACAGATATTCATGGACTTTTAGAACCATTGGAAGCTATTTTGAATGATGCGAAAAGAAGAGGAATTACCGAGGTGTATTCTCTAGGAGATAATATTGGACTTGGGCCAAATCCTTATGAAGTGATCTCTTCTATTTTGCAAAATCAGGTGGTTTCTGTTTTAGGAAATTATGAGGAAATGCTTATCCACGGACCAGAAATGTTTCAATCTTATTTAACGAAGGAAAAGATTCAAGATGGCTTTTATACGAGGGAATGTCTTACGAAAGAACAATTACAACAAATAGAGTCTTGGCCTCATTTTCTATCTCTTCATACTTCTCATCATCATCTTGCTTTTGTGCATTTCGCAAATGATGTACGGATTGACTTTCTTTATCATAATTCTTACAAATATATGGATCGAGTTCAATCTGGAAAATCTGGATATCCTCAATTTTCTTATACGAATAGTAAGTCACAACTTTTGTATTTAGCAAGGAAGCTTGGAATGAATGTCATGGACTTAAAGAAATGTTATACATCGGATGATTGTCTTTTTAAAATTCGAGAATTTCTTTTTGAGAACAGAGAATTTTTAATGCAAAATCCAACATTACGAGGATATCTTTCTTCTATTTTGCAGCCTTTGTTTTATGAAAATAACGAGTTAAAGACGGTTTATGATTATGACTATATCCTTCAAGGACATACACATTTCGAAGCATTAGAAAAGAATCAAAATACAACGTTTTATGCTATTCGAGGTGCTGCTCTTGGATTTGATCGAGAAGACCCTATTGAGCAGGCAAGATATCTTATTCTTACGGTGGAGAAAGAACATATTACTTTTGAAAGCGTTGAGGTTCCATATGATCGTGAGAAAATGATTTATAGTATTCTTCATGCTAAAAAGTCCAATCAGTTGATTCGAAAGTACACAAAATTGCCATCATGATAAAACAGGAAGTAAAAACTATAATAAAACTTTAAGAAAAATAGAAGAACTTTATCGAAAACTTAAAAATGTAAGTAGAAATATTTTGCAAGAAGGATTAAGAGAGTTAAAGATATCATAATAAATAAAAAATATTACGGGATGACCCTCAGAAATGTGGTCTAATCAAAAGAGAAAAGGAATACCGTGAG
>DVHP01000053.1 GCA_018711945.1 Candidatus Ventrenecus avicola | reverse complement strand
CATCATTTGTTTGAAGAAAAATAGTATTCTCTGCTAACTCATCAAATTTTGTTTGCGCATTTTCTTCACTATCAAATTTCTCTTTAATAATTCCTCCATCATTAAATAAATAATTGATTTCTGATGGAGTGTCTCTGTCTATTTCAACAGTTGTTACCCTTTTCATATTTAAAATACCGTTATCTACTGCTATAAACATATATTATTTCTCCTTTCTATTCTAAATTCAACAATGCTTCTATTTTTAATTTTTTATCGTTTAAGCAATGTTTTATTTGTTCTAAATCTATGTCGTCTTTATCAGAAAAATCCATACATAAATACCCTATAACGCTTCCTGTTACTGTATTTTTTATTGCAATTCCATATTTTGCTTTTACCCCACATTGTTTCATATATTGATATATTGAGTTGTCTAAATCCTTTACGTCTTCTACATCCTCGATAAAACAATATCCTTTATCTCCTAGTTCTTTAACCCAATATGCAAATGCACTTCGTAATTGATTTTGAAAATTATTTAGTAAATGAATTACTCCTGCTGCACACTTTTCATTTGACATACTCATTTTCAATATAGAGTTTCCGAGCATATCATTTCCTCCATTATGATATTTAACAAGACTAACTCTACTTGCTTTACTAGACATTAAAGCTTTTTCTAAAAACAAATCTATTTCTTCATCAATTTTTGTCATTCTTGAATTTTCTTCTTCTGTTAACAAATGAGGTTTTTGAGCTGCACTCAATATTTTTTCTATTAATTCTTGATATTTTCTATCAGACTCTTTTTGCTTTTCCAATAGCAAATCATAATATTCATCTGTTTTCTTTTGTAAATTATTAAGAAGTTCATCATACCTCATTTGTCTTTTGTTCTCCATCTCTTTAACCCTTGAGGTCACTGATGCATCTTTATTTTTCTTCGTAGTATACATATCGTGAAGTTGCCATAAGACAAAACCTGCACACAAAACAATAAAACCTATATCTGCACCAGTTTTTACTATTTCAAACCATCCCATAAAAAATCCCCTCTATTTTCTATTATTTTTTGAGGTTTTTAAAGCATTAGCTAATTTCCCTAGTCCTTTCCATTCTCTTTCATCAATCCTTAAGTCATTATAAATTGCGACCATATCTCCTGAACTCCATCCAACTATACTTTGAATAAGCTCTGCTTCTAAACCTACTTTGCTCAAATATGTTACAAAATAATGTCTAAAACTGTGTGGATAGATATCTAAACCAGTCATCTTCTCCCATCTTTTTATCCAGCCTCTTACAGTTGCTTGTGTTGCTGGCATTCCGTCTTGTCTTATAAAAAGGCAATTATGTTCTTCAACATTATTGTCTTTTAAAATTTTAGCTCTTACTGGCAACCATCTCTTTAACCAAGGTAAGAAAAGTGCTTTAATAATATATTTATAAAGTTGTTTTCCATTTTTTCCTCTGCCTTTAGTTTTTATTGGTTCTTTTGTTACTAAAAATAAATCGTCAAATGCAGTTTCATTTTCATCCAACAAATCTAATGTAATTCTAAATAGTTCACTTATTCTTGCCCCACTACTTATCGCAAGGGCTATAAATACAGATTCTTGTAATCTTCCTTGTTTATCTAAGTCTTTCATTAGTTTATCTACTGTTTCTACAGATAAAATTGTTTTTTTTCTAACTGTTTCCTTTGGTAATTTTTCTATTTTTTTTACTATATTTCTAAAATCTGCATACCTATCTATTTCGTCTAATTGATTTTCTATATAATTACTTAAACTAGATAGAGATGAATGCATTTGTGCATATCTATTTGGACTATATTTTAATTCTTCAGAACAAAATAAAAAGAAGTCTTGTAGTTCAATCTTCTTTATCTTTTCAAAAGGCTTATTTTCGTTATATTCTAGATTCCAACAAAAAAAGATATTAAAATTACTTTTATAAACTTTTATTGTTCCTTCACTACTTCTTGGCGCCATATATCTTAAAAATCTATCAACTAACTTCTTATTACTTTCTTCTATATTTTCTATTTTTTCTGATGTCGTTATAACTTTCTTAAAAGTTTTCCTTGCCACTTATACATTCACCTCTTTTATTTTTTATAAGTAATTTAATGGATTTACAAAACTTCCATTTACTTTTATTTCTAAATGCAGATGATTCCCTGTAGAATTACCTGTAGTTCCAACATATCCTATTACCTGTCCTTTAGAGACTACATCTCCTTTAGAACAGGCATATCCACTACAATGAGCATATCTTGATATTGTCCCATCATTATGTTGAATAACTATAAAATTTCCATAACTACCTGACCAACTAGCTTGTATAACTTTACCAGCTTTCCAAGCATAAATTTTTGTACCTGCTGGTGCTGCAAAGTCTACTCCAGTATGCATCTTTCCATTTCTCATTCCATAATAAGAACTAATATAAGAATATGTAGCAAGTGGCGCACCACTTGAATATGAAGACTGCTGTCTTCTTGTTTGTCCACCCCTACTTGTTACCTTTTGTTTTTCTTTTAATTCTTTTTCT
>DVHP01000052.1 GCA_018711945.1 Candidatus Ventrenecus avicola | reverse complement strand
AAAAATACAAACTGTGAATCTATGTCTATTTCATTTTTCATAACGGGTAACAATATCAACCTGTAATCTGGCATCTCAATTTGAGTCATACTAGATTACTCTGTTCGACAAAAGATATCAAAATCTTTGATAGCCTTTTTAGTATGCTGTCTTTAGAATAGAAAGACATAAAAACAAGGAGATGAAATTATGACTACGACTCTAGGAAAAGATGAAGTAGAACAACAAACAATTAATCTTATGAATGATGCTTTAGCAAAAAGTATACTAAGGAGTAAAGAAGCAAGAGGACCAGTGATTAAATTTTTAAGTGGTATTACTCATATTCCCAAAAGAAAATTTAAGGATGCTTTGTTTGTTGGTGGAGAAATACCAAAGAATCATAAAAAAGAAAAAGGCAAAGTTAGTGATGTCATGTGTATATTAAGGGATACCATTATCATTATTGAAGTGAATGATAGTTATTACCAAAACCTATTTTGAAAGAATTCCTTATATGCCTATGCAACTTTAGTAAGTTCTATCCCAGTAAATGCCGAGGAATATAAGAAAGTCATTCTAGTAAACATTGATAGTTTCAATCATTTTAAAGTGAAAGAACCCATTTTAACCTTTACGACAAGGTGTAAGGAACTAGAAGAACATGAACTATATACATCGTATCATGTTATTCTTGAAAATATTACAAACACCAACTATAATATAGATAAAGATGTAAGAAAATTTGGAGAATTTTTAAATTCCAAACTTACGATTGGAGAATTAAAAGTGAAATACGAAGGAGATGAAGAATATATGGATATTGCAAGAAAAGTAGAACAATTTATGAAAGACAACAATTTAGTGCAGTATTATGATTTAGAAGCAAGTCATAAATTTGAAGTAGAAGATTCTTTTAACACTGGAAAAAAGGAAGGAAAAAAGGAAGAAAGAATCACGCGTAGTATGGAAATAGCTAAGAATTTATTAAATTTAAATATTGATCTTTCCACAATTATGAAATCGACTGGTCTTTCTAAGCAAGAAATTATGAGATTACAAGAAAACTAAGACTAGTGTGTACTCCTCTAGATATCTCTAAGAAATTATATTTTAAATAAGTTTTTTGGATACGAAAAAGAAGGATAGATCATATTTTGATTCTTCTTTCTTTTTAATGCCTTAAATTAATAATATTATAATTTTTTCAGTTTCAAAAGTATACTACAGAATTCTCGTTTTTACTTTGTCATACTAGCTAGTGCCCTTTTCTCAGCATTTTGTTTATTTTCCACAGCAATTCGTTGAACAACAAAAAGCATAGCTATCACATTCAAATTAAAGCTTCCACCATAACTTAAAAATGGTAAAGGAACACCTGTCAGAGGAATCAAAGCCAATGTTCCCATCAAATTAATTAATAAATGCAGTAATAAATAAACAAACGTTCCGTAACAAATGATAGAATTTCGAATACAGTCTGCATTCTTAGCAATTTTAATAATTCGATATAGCATATACGCATAACCACATATTACAAATACCCCGACAAGAAGTCCTAGTTCTTCCACTAAAATTGGAAAAATAAAATCTGTATGTGCTTCTGGTAAATACAAATATTTTTGTGAAGAATTCCCAAGCCCTACTCCAAAAAGTCCACCATTATGATAAGCAATAAAACCGTTGCAAACTTGATAACCTGTATCCTCCATGTAACGTTCACAAGGATTTTGAAACTTAAGTCTTGCAAGTTGTGTACTATTAAAGATATCTGAGCCACTATATAATAGAATCACTGCAGCAATTAAAGCAGCAATACCAATAAATTTAATAATTTGAACACTGCTTTCCTTTTCAAAAGGAACACTTAAAAACGTGAAAAAAACAATGCCAGCTATAATAACAGCTCCACCAAAATCTGGTTGCATTGCAACTAAAAAGAAAGCAATCACCGCAAAAATAATTGGTATAAAGTTATATGCAAATGGTTTTCTTTTTTTTACACTTTTTTCATAAAAAACAGCCATATATAAAATAAGTGCAGTCTTAATAAATTCTGTCGGTTGTAAATTAAAAAAACCTAAATCAAGCCAACTTTGAGCTCCACCAGCAATCGCCCCATAGCCAAAAACAAGAAATAACAAAGCCATCATTCCAAACAAATAAATCGGCGCCAAAAAGCGATATTTTTTAGTTGGAATTTTTAAAATAAAAAACAATCCAACAATCCAAGCAACCAACATAAATATTAACTGACGCACAAAAAAATAAGAAGAAGAGACATTGTAACGTAACACAGCCGAAACACTAGAAGCACTTAAAACCATAACCAAACCGAGTATAGTATAGATTAAAGATAAAAAGAATAATGGTTTATCAATTTTTTGAAACAATGTCTTCACTCTTACCACCTAGTATAATCATATCACATTTCTAAAGTAATCAAAAGAATTAATTCTGAAGTGTTGTCAATCATTTAACCCAATTTGAAATTATCGGTCGTGACTGATAATTGGAAAGGATCTTCTCTCGTTCCATTTCAACCAACAATTTTCACAATACTTTTTAAATACATTGTAGGAAAAACTTCAGCGCCAAAACCCGTAGCACTACCATTTATTTGACTTTGATCATCGATATAGAAAGTATGCATAGCAGCTGAAGCAGTTGCACGTGGCATTAAAGTCCATTCTCCTTCTATCTCAATGAAACTCCCCGCAGCAAGCTACGGGGTATCTTTTCGTGCGATGTTTCCGAACGACAGATGCAATTGTCTATATTCCGCAACTTG
>DVHP01000051.1 GCA_018711945.1 Candidatus Ventrenecus avicola | reverse complement strand
GATAGGAAAGTATCCAGTAGAAGAAATTCATGAGTTAACAGGACTTACCATAGAAGAAATAGAAAGGATTCAGAATTCTAAAGAAAATTAGCTAATAAACAACAATATTGTAGAAACTAGTGTGTAAAAATTAATACTAGTTTTTTTTATTTGCCAAATAAAGTCAATGATAACTATTATTAAAACTTGTTTTGAATTCTTTATATGCCTATACTACTTTAGTAAGTGCGATACAATCAATGTAGAAAAATACAAGAGAGTGATTTTTTTAGGTAAAAACGATTGGTACAAAATATAAAGAATTAGAAAAACATGAACTTTATACATCGCATCATGTTATTCTTGCAAATATAATAACATCAACTATAATACAAATGAAGATGTTAGAAAATTTGGAGAATTTCTAAGTTTAAAACTTACGATAAAAGAGTTAAAAGCAAAATATGGAGGAGATGATGAATACATGGATATCGTAAAAAAAGTAGAAGAATTTATGAGGGATAACAATTTAGTACAATATTATGATTTAGAAGCAAGTCATAAATTTGAAGTAGAGGATTCTTTTAACACTGGAGTGAATGAAGGAAGGGCCTTTGGTATAGCAGAGGGAACTCAAATAGAGAAACACAATATTGCTAAGAATCTATTAAATCTCAACATTGATATTTCGACGATTATGAAGTCTACTGATCTTTTTAAAAATGAAATTTTGGAACTATAGTAAAAGTATATTTTTTCAATTTTTTCTAACATTGCAGGACAATTATTATATGCGGAATATTTTAAAATGCATACTCTACCATAGGTGGTTGTATGAAGAAGATAAAGTTACAAGATTATAATAAGAGTATGGGTACTTTGATTGATTTATCTAGTACAAATGATTTTTTGTTTGAACATCATCCGGATGCACTTAATATTCCGTATCATAAGTTTATGCTATATTATGATCGCTATTTAACCAAAGATAAGCCTTATTTTATTACATGTTCTAAAGGAGTCCATAGTGCCAAAATGGTTAGTATGCTTGAATATTTTGGCTATAATGTTACTCAAGCGATAAAATAGATGAAAAATCTATTTTTTTCTTTAAAAAAAAGGAAATCGTATTTTTTTTCGTAATAATTATAATAGGAGATGTAATTTCCTTAGAAAGGAGAGAAGTTATGGGAAGATATGTCGGAAATGGACTTGCAACTACGATTGCTGTTAATAGTCGTTATCGTGAATATGATATTTTAAGTCATAAAAAAGAAATATTAGCTTCGATTGGGAAGCTAATTAATCTCGATTTATATGATGTTTCTCTATATGAAAATGGTTTTGAGCTCCATTTAAAAGTGGATCTTATTAATGAACATCTAAAAGATTTATTAAGAGAAGTTTCTTTTAATGAAAGGCATATTAATGTATTATCTGATTCTTATGAATACCAAGAGCTTGATAAATTGGATGATTTTTGGAATAGTGATTTCTCTGTAGAAGTCAATAAGTCTAATCATTATGTATTAAAAGCAAATGGACATGAATTATCAAAAGAGGAATACTTGCTTGCAGAATGTTTTAATCAGGTCTATTTAAGAGATTGTGAAGGAGATCAGTTTATTTTTATTTCTGTTTGTATTATTCCTTTAGGAATGGATTGTGATAAAATTGTTGTGGAAGATGAGACTTATTTGCTTTATCTTTTAAATATGGATTTAAAGCGTTATCAAAATCCATTGTCTACAGCATTCGTGTATGCAATTATTGGTTAGGTTTACAAAAATCTAACCTTTCTTAATGAATTTTTAAAAAAACAATAGTATAATAAGAATGTATTTAGTAGGTGATCATGTTGGAATATATTATTATTGGATTATTACTTGTTTTAATTCTTCTTATTATTGTTCTTATTTTTAAGTTAAATAAAAATACAAGAAGTGATCATGATGTTTCAGAGAAATTGTTTGGTTTTCAAAATTCTTTAACGAAAGAAATAGGAGATTTTAAATATGAATTTTCTGATAAGCTTACCAAAGATTTTAATACGCTTAGTGATCGAATGGAACAAAGGCTTCTTTTAATGAATGAGAAAGTTAACCAAAGGTTAGATCAAAATTTTGAAAAATCGAATAAGACATTTACTAGTGTTTTGGAACGACTTTCTAAGATAGATGAAGCTCAAAAGAAAATTGATAGTTTATCGAGTGATATTGTGTCTTTGCAAAGTGTTTTAACGGATAAAAAAACAAGAGGTATTTTTGGTGAAGTCAATTTGAATTATATTTTAACTAGTGTTTTTGGAGAGAAAAATGATAGGCTTTATGGAATTCAGTATAAATTAAGTAATGGTGCGATTGCGGATGCAATATTGCATGCTCCAGAACCTTTGGGGAATGTTTGTATTGATTCGAAGTTTCCACTTGAAAATTATGAGAGAATGACGAATCGTGATTTGCCAAAAGAACAAAGAGATGTTGCAATGAAAATGTTTAAAATGGATGTGAAAAAGCATATTGAAGCGATTCATAGTAAGTATATTATTCCAGGAGAGACAGCAGACCAAGCTATTTTGTTTTTACCAGCTGAAGCTATCTTTGCAGAAATTAATGCTTATCATCCTGATTTATTAAAAGAAGCTTATCAAAAGAGAGTATGGATTACATCTCCGACGACGCTCATGAGTACTTTAACAACGATTTATATGATTATTAAAAATATGGAAAGAGATAAATATGCAAAAGTGATTCAAGAAGAGCTTGGAAAGTTATCGTTGGAATTCCAAAGATATAGGGAACGTTGGGATAAATTATCAAGAAGTATTGATACTGTTACGAAAGATGTGAAGGATATTACAACGACAACAGATAAGATTACGAAACGGTTTGATTCAATTAATCAAGTAAAAATAAAGGAATTGGGTACAGGAGAAGAGGCTTATGAAAAACTTTCAAATTAAGAGCTATAAGACAGTTCTTGTTTTAGCAGTTTTGATTACTGGAGTGTGTATTTATTTTAGTATTCCACATTTTATTGAAAAGGAAAAAATAGATGAGTTAGTGACTCGTATGCAAGACTATTTATGATTGAAATTAATTGATTGAAATTGTATCCGTGATGTGATACAATTTTATTATGAATGAAATTAGAGGTGGGCTTATGCAAAAAAGAAAATTGGCTAGTGTTCTTCTCATTCTTGTATTATGTATTTGCTTTTCACCAGTGGCAAATGCAGTATGTGATTATGAGACTCAAGTACAGCTAGCTACAGAAGCATCTAATGTAAATACAAATTATGAGATATCAGAAGTGGTTGTAAATGTAGATACTTTTGAGGAAGTTACCGGTGTATCTGAAGAGGATGTCTGGAATGATGATAATCCTTATATGTACCGTAATAAAGTAACTATATATATATACAATTTAACAGAGAATTTAAAAGTATCCATTAGTGGTAATAATGGATATGAAGATGAGTTTACATATCAAGAATCTGATAACGGTACTATCACTATTGATGGAGGTAGCTTAGAAAATGTAATCAATTATACTATCGAGATTTTGTCAGCAAATCCTAGTTGTGTTGATGATGAACTAAGAACTATTAATTTAACAACGCCAAAAGAAAATGATTATTATTATTACTCTGCATGTGATGGAGTTAATGAGTATTATTGCCAACAGTTTATAGATTATGACCTCAATATGACTGAGGCTGAAATACTTGAAAGAGCAAATAACGCTCGTAATAATACTGGTACCGAAGAAGAAGTTCCAGAAGAAGAAAAAAACTGGTGGGATAATCTAAGAGAATATTTAGACAATCATCCATGGGTAATTTATGTTACTATCGGTGTGGTTGTTGTGATTGCAGGGGTTGCTACTGCCGTGATTGTGATTAAAAAACGGAGGAGTAAAGTATTATGAAAAAGAAAATATCAATATTGCTATTTGTACTAATTGGAATTTTATTATTTCCAAATACTGCAAATGCTGATTTAGCATGCGAGGGGATTAGTTATAATATTTATAAAGATAATAATGGGAGAGCATATCCCATAAATTTTGGTAGTTTTTCTTATGGTATGTATACGTATGCGGTTAGAGGATATGAGAGTAGTGTTAAGGCATATTGTATTGACCCTATGAAAAGAAGTGGTACAGGAGATGCCGGTTGTGTTAGAAGAATAGATCCTTCTAGTTCTGCAAATGGTGTAAATGTTCAAGCATATGATGTTGCTGCAACAAAGGCATATCAAATTTTAACACAAAGCGGTCGAAATACCATTAGTCAAGTTGATAGAGTTTTAGGTGAAGTAGTTTTCCGTTGGCTTAATAATCATTACGGACTTATGAGTGGTTCTATGGGCGCAACCATAAATGACGGAATTTATACTACTGGTAGTCAGATGAGGGCAATTTTCAATCCGAATAATTATAATTCTTACTGGGTTGGATCTGATTATATTGATGCTTCTTACGCTAGAGATGTTTATAATCAAGCAATTGCTGTGGGTGACCAAATTTTAAATGGTGCTACCTATGAACAATTAGTTAACAATGGTAGTATATGGGGAGAAAGATATACATATACTGCTACACAAGAAACAACCGCTTCTAATGTGGATGAGATTGTGGTAACTTTGACTTTACAAAATCCAGGTGAAGTATCAGTAGATTGGAGTGAATTTACTGGTGGTTGTGATAATACTGGTGTTATTTGTACTAGTTCTATTATTTCACAAAGTGGAAATACGATAACTATACGAGTTACAGTAAATAAACAATCTGGTTATAATGGACAAGATTACGAAGTTTATGTCCAAACTTCTGCTACAGCACAGCTATTATCTTCTGCTAATATGATTATAGTTAGTCCGGGCGGAGGACGTCAAAATATGCAATTAATTAATGATTCATCTAGTAGTAGTGGATTCTTACAAGGTGGAACAAAAGTATATGTTGATAGTACTCCTGGTACTCCTACTGGTGGAAATCATGTGTGTGAGATTATTGACGGTCAACATTATTGTAATGATGGTCAACCTTGTAGTGAGCCAGAATATCGTAAAGATTGTTTAGATGAGCCAGTAAATTGTACACCAACTGTTACAATGCCTGGTGATTGTAATAACTTTGATGTAGAAGATGAAGCAACTGGAATTATTAGTGATATTAATGAAGTTGCAAGTTCATGTAATCCTAATGTCAATCAAGTAACACAATGTGTTCTTGGACATGATGACTTGACAAGTCAATCTTATGAGTCCACTTTAGATTTGTCAGAAAATCCTTATTGTAAGGTATATTGTAAAGAATCTTACCAATTTAATATGCCTACTGCAAAGATTACACGAAGTGGTGGATACTTTACTTTACAAACAACAATTAATGCAACAAGAGATTGCTATGTGGCAAGTTCAGATAACCCTACAACTGGACAAGGAATACAACAAGATAAATTTATAAATGAGATAATTCAATTACAAAAAGATTATATTGATGCTTATAATAGCTATTTGTTTAATAAAGCTGGCGTTGATGCATGGGATTCTGTTGAAGAAAATAGAGAAGAGATTGGAAAATGTGAAAGAACTACTTGCGGTTCGTGGAACGGAGGCGGTTGGGATGATGATACCGCTGCGTGTACTGATGATGGATGGGTATATGAATATAATTTTTCTTATACTCAGATTACCGCTACAGAGGTTGGTAGTGGGCTAAATCGTTCTGTATCCGTGAGTGGTTCACAAGAACTTTCGCATGAAGAGACGTTTGGTAGTAAAAGTTCTTGCGCTCATACTCCTCCTGGTCAAGAAAAACGTGAATGTAATAAATGTGGAGAAGATGGCACAGAGGATGCTGAAGCTCAATATAACGAGTATGTTACGAATCGCGATGCTGCTTTACAAAGAATGACAACTATTGCTGATCAGATTACAACTAAGATTAGACAATATAATGATTGTAGTGGCGCTATTTCTAATACTAATATTTCTGCCTTAGCAACTACAAGTCCTACTTCTGGTGGATGGAATAATGATATGAGATTTGATCCTGTCGTTACTTTCAATTATAATCAAGATTATATGAATCAAATGAATGGAACATTTGAACAAATTTCATTAGAAGCACCTCATGCAACAAATACTGTTTATTGTACAGGAACTATTGATTCACAATATAACTGTTTAAACGGTGCTACAACAGATTTAAATAGTACTTTAAGAAATATAAATATTACTGTTTGTGATACAACTTCTGGATGTTATTCTAAGTCAGTAGCTATTAGTACTGCAAATTATGTTCAAAAGTCTAAGAGTGCTAGTGCTACTTATGCACCAAATAATGAATTTTCTACTTATACTCAGTATGGTACTATAAAGCTTAAACATGAGTCTTGTAGTGGTAATGACTGTTTGTGGAGTAATCTTCCTGAAGATGCTTTACCGGTATCTTTGATTACTCAAACTGGTGTCTTCCCATTTGTCATTAATTACTCTAATATTGGACAGTCTAATAGTACTGGTGCTTTAGGAAGACTTGCTGGTAACTCTACAAGTGTTTTAACGGAATATAATGATTTGGATCCTAGTGTTAGATGTACTTCTGATACTACTGGTAGTGATTATTTGAAACAAGATGCTGGTTATGTATGTCATTACTTAACAAACTGTGATGGTGAAGATCATTGTCAATTTACTTGTGATGATGATAATAATTGTGAATTTACTGATGTAGAATGTAGGGATGATCATTGTATTCTTACTTGTAAAAACTGTATCTTTGATGGCGAGTCGAATAACTTTAGTTATCGTACTATTACTTTGAATAATTTAAATCCAAATAGTCGTAGTCTAGGATTTAACTGGAGTAATGTTAAAGGACAAGCTACTCAGAGAGCTATTGAAGAAGCTGGTGAAACAATTTATGAGTCTCCTCAGTATTCTTATACATTAACACCTTCTAATTTAAGTAATATTCGTGAATATAATAATGAGGCTGGTTCTTATACGAACGCATATGTTCCTGATGAGTATTCTACAAGATTAGATGGTAATGCTTCCTTGTATTGTCAGACTATGGATTATAACGGTGTCAGTGATGGTTTAACTTATAATTGTCGAAGTAGGTTCTTGGATCTAATAGAATCTAGTGGTAACGAGTTTGCTACAGAATCATATCGAATTACTAGTGATTATGAAGAAGGTACTAATGCATTTGAATCATTTAATAGTTGTTCTGGTGGCTATGGTAATGGTGAATGTGAATATATTGGACCTTCATGGCGTATAAGGGAGGCTTCATAATGAGAGAATCGTATTGGGGTTATTGGATTATTTTACTTGGAATATTTGTTATTGTAATTTTGATGTTGGTTTCTAATGTGACAACAACAAATACTCAAGATTATTATTTAATTAAAGAAGTTGCAGAAGCCTCTATGGTGGACGCAGTTGATTTAGGTTATTATCGAACTACGGGAGAACTTAAAATCAATTCAGATAAGTTTGTAGAAAGTTTCTTAAGAAGATTTGCTGAAAACGTAGAACTTAATACTTATCAAATTGATTTCTATGGAATTTATGAATCTCCTCCTAAAGTCAGTGTAAAAGTTACTACAAAAAGCGCGACATACAGTGTTGCATCTGATGCGACTTCCTTCGATATTACAAATAGAGTTGATGCAATTCTAGAGTTGAATGGCGTGGTAGAATCTTCTGAAGCACAAGATAATACTATTTCACCAACACCTGCTGGCTAATGAAAAAAGGAGGAATGAATAATGGGGAATATTCTCGTAAAGATTAAAAGATTTTTAGGTAACAAGAATACTGTCACTATCCTATGTGTTTTAGGGGGTATTCTTGTTCTTTATATTGGTTATAATTGGCGTGTTTCTTCGGCAACTGAGCCTGTTCGAATTCCTTATGCTAAGAATACTTTATCTTCAAGACATGTTATTACTTCTGATGATATTGGTTATATGGAAGTAGCAAGTACTGTTGTGAGTAAAATGCGTAATGTTATCCGGGCTTCTAATTTGTTGGTTGGACAAGAAGTTGCTTATGGAAACGTGATTCAACAAAATAGTTTCTTTTTTGAAGGGGATGTAGAAGATCCTTCTATCAATCAAGGAACTTCAGCATTATTAAGTAATATTCAGGATGGATATACGTTGGTTTATTTAGATGTTGATTTGCATACGACTTATGGAAATGCTATTTATCCTGGAAATTATATTGATTTGTGGTTTGAAGGTACGGATGAGAATAGAAGATTTATGTATGGTAAGTTTATTCAAAGTATTCAAGTTTTGGATGTAACTGATCGAGATGGAAATTCTGTATTTGAAACCGGATCTGAAAGTAGAACACCGGCCCAACTTTTATTTGCCGTTCCAGATGAATTAAAATCATTACTTGAAAAAGCTAAGTTGGTGGGAGAATTAGTTCCTGTTCCTAGAAATAAGAGTTATTCTGAAAATCCAGGAGCAACGGAAGTATCAAGTTCTTATTTGGAAAATCATATTTTAGCACAGTCTGTTGTGGTTCCAGAAGAGAATACATCAAATAATAACAATAATAACAGTAACAATACTACAACTGGTACGGATGAAAGTACTACAAATACGGATAGTACAGAGGAGGAATAAAATGGGAAGTGGATTAACGAAGTTAAAACGTTTTATTGGTAATAAAAATACTGTGACTATCCTTTGTGTAGTTGCAGGTGTAGTCGTTTTGTATGTAGGTTATAATTACCGTGTTTCTTCAGCAATTAATCCTACTACAATTCCTTATGCTAGAAATACTTTGGAAGCAAGACATGTTATTACTGCGGAAGATATAGGATATATGGAAGTCAATAGTGACGTGGTTACAAAATCAGATAATCTCATTACCAATGCTAATGAATTGATTGGTCAAGAAGTTACTTATGGAAATGTGATTCAACAAAATAGTTTGTTTTATACTGGTGATGTTACTGATCCAAGTTTATCGCCAGATTATGTTTTAAGTGATATTGAAGATGGTTATACAGCATTCTCTTTATCCGTTGATACTTATACAACCTATGGTAATGCCATTGCTAAAGGAGATTATATTGATTTATGGTTTAATGGAGAAGACGATACTGATAAAATTATTTATACGAATTTAGTAAGAAGTATTCGAGTTTTGGATGTTCGTGATTCTTCTGGTGTGTCTTTAGAACACGCGAATAGTACTGGAGAGCCAGCAGAACTTTTATTTGCTGTACCAGATGATTTATATGCTCTTTTGGTAAAAGCACAACAAGTGGGTACGCTAGAGCCGGTTCCAAGAAATCGTAATTATACAGCTGATCCAGGAGAAACAGAAGTTGTCAGTGATTATGTTGTACAATATGTTTTATCTAAGTCTGCAACTATTCCTGATGAAAGTACTTCTTCTAATACTGATACAAATACTACAATGAATAATAATGCTAATAACAATACGACAACAAATAATGGAAATAATAATACAACTATAATTGAATAAAGAATGTTTGGGGTGATAGAATGAATGATGCTGTTTTTTCTCAATTAGATTTTGGGCCACTTGAAGAGTTTTTAAGGGAAGATAATGTTACCGATATTTCGTATACCAATGGAGGACAAGTTTGGTTAAAAACACTTGATAAAGGTGTATATCAAGTGGATCGCCCTGAAATTAATAACGCTTTGATGGAAAAATTGGCATTTCAATGTGCAAACGTTATGGGAAAGACATTTAATATGGCACATCCAATGCTGGATGCTGAAAGTGCTGAGCTACGTATGAACTTTATTCATGATTCCATTGCGACAAATGGAATTGCGTGCGTTATTCGTAAAACGCCTGCAAAAATTCGTTTGAACAAGGAAAAGCTTTTGAATGAAAAGTACGTTACTGCTTCTATTCATGAATTTTTAATGAATTGTGTAAAGGGACATGCGAATATCATTGTCAGTGGTGAAACTGGTTCTGGTAAAACAGAGCTTGTTAAGTATCTAGCTAGCCATATTGCTGAAAATGAAAAGATTATTACGATTGAGGATACTTTGGAACTTCACTTGGATCGAATTTTCCCACATCGTGATATTGTAGCGCTTAAGACAAACAATATTGCTAGTTATAGTGATGTATTGGTCGCATGTATGCGTCAGAATCCTGTGTGGATATTGTTATCTGAGGTTCGTAGTGCGGAAGCTGTTATGGCCGTTCGTAACTCTATTTCGTCTGGACACCATATTTTATCCACGATTCACTCTGATAAAGCTAGTTTAATTCCAATGCGTATGTTTGCTTTGATTGAAAGTAATATTGATGTGGAACAATTCGTTACTACGATTCATCGTTATGTTCAAATTGGTATTTATGTTAAGGGTTATATGAGTAAAGAATTAGGAAGATTTCAACGTGAAATTATGGAAGTTTGTGAATTTTATGTGGATGACAATAATAAGCCACAGGTTAATATCATATATAAAAAGACCTTAACTGGAGATATTACCATGAATAATCCAACCAAATATTTAAGGGATTATTTGGGTATTAGTGGTGTTGTGTTGGAAGATGATATTTTTAAGTTAGATGAACAAGCAGGAATAAAGCCTACTTCTGCCACGGAAAATCCTTCTACTAATGAAGTGGAAACTTTGTGAAGAGGTGATACAGAATGATTGAGTTAATTTTATTAATTTTATTGGCAGTCTTTGCGTTGACATACCGGTTTAATAATGGAGATAATGTTTATAAATTCTTTGTTACCTCTGTTGCTACTGCCTATGATAAATATGCTCCTTATAGTTTTAAGGAAGTTCGTAAAAAAACGAAAGAATTGGGGCAAGAATATACGGCAAGGCAATATATCACTCAAGTAATTGTCTTTGCTGTTGTAGCATTTGGTATTACTTATTTGTATTTTTATAACATTATTATTTCGATTATCTATTCTTTGATTGCCATTGCTTTTATTCCATATTTAGCATATTTACGTTGTCAAAAAGTTTATAGTGAATTTATTTTTGAACAAATTCAAATTTATACAACGAATGTTATTATGGAATTTAATACCACACAGAGTTTTGTTAAGTCTTTGGAAGGTGTTCGTGACTCTGGAATTTTGGAAGATCCAGTTTTACAAGATGTGAAGACAATGATAGATATGTCTTATCAAAATGGTACGATTGATGAATCGATTGAATTTTTTAATCGAAAGTACCCTTATTATATGGTAAAGAATATGAATCAATTGTTTTTACAAATTACAAAAGAAGGTGCGAAAGACTCTGGTCAAGCACTTGAAAATATGTCAATGGATATCGATGCCTTGGTAGAAGGGGTTTATCGAGATCAGATTGACCGAAAAGAATTTCATCGAAGATTTATTACTTTTGGACTTGCTTTGTTTTTACTTGTTATGGCAATGCAATTTTTACTTGGAACAGACTCTTATATTGAGCTTTTAGATATGTGGTATGTTCAATTAGTTCTCCACGCGATCATTATTATTAATTGTTTCTTCTTGATATCAGGAGAAAAATTCTATTATGAAGATGTGGGGGTGGAATAATGTATTTTGAGGTTTTTGTCTTAGCGGCTATTTTATTATTTGGCTTGAACTATACTGGTAAAATAAGTGCTAATCGATTTGTTTCTGATAATGAAGTATATTTTCGTAAGCTGAAAGAAAGCGATTGGGATTTTTATGTCAAAGCAAAATATGGTGATACAGCGAATCCAGATTTTCTCTTTAATAAACGAGTTAAGAATGGACTTATTGCAATTGTAATTATGTTGTGTTTCTTTATTTCTAATTTGACTTATATTACAGTTTTATTTAGTGTTTTAGCTGGTTATTTAGTGTTTAAAATGGATTATTCTAATATTAAGAAATATTACAAGCGTCATTTGAATGAGATTGATGCAATGTTGCCACATTATTTAAAAGGCTTGGAAATTTTGATTCAACACTATACAGTTCCAGTGGCACTTGGAAAGTCTATTGAAGATGCACCTCCTATTTTTAAAGAGGGGCTTCAGGAAATGATTAAGCAAATTAATGATGGAGATGACACGATTACTCCATATATGAATTTTGCAAAAACGTATCCGGTTAGAGATTCTATGAGAATGATGCGTTTGTTATATCGTTTGTCATTAGGACGTCAAGAGCATAAGCAAGAGCAATTGTTAACTTTTTCTAAGACGATTTCTAATTTGCAGCAAAAGGCTCGTGAATTAAAGTATAAAAATCGTCTAGAGAAGATGGAAAGTAAGACAATGAAGATGCTTATTACCACTGGTTTAGGGGTTATGATTCTTTTAATCTTCGCTGTGCTCATGTTGATGAATATGTAAAAATATTGATATTTTATAAAAAAAAAGTTATAATAAAAAAGTAATAGATAGGAGGAGAGAGTTCGTGAAGGAAGCAACAGGTGAATTAAATATGACAGTTGTTACAGTAGTTGCTATTGCTGCTGTTGCTGCATTCTTTTATGCTTTTATTTGGCCTGGAATTAAGAATAGTATTACTGCAAATACTTATTGCGCTATGGCATCTTGTAATCAAGATCGTACGGATTGTACTTATGTTGATGAAAATGGCGAGACTCAAACAGGTTTAGATTGTTCAAATTATAACTATGATGTTTCAAGTTCAAATGGACAATAATTAGGAGGTATCTATGAAAGAGGCTACAGGTGAGTTAAATACAACAGTTATTGTAGTAATTATTGTGGCTATGCTAGTAGCTTTTTTCTATTTTACTATCTGGCCAGCCATTAAGAATAATATGAATGCTAATAGTGCGTGTGCAAAAGCAATTTGCCCTAGTGAAAATCGTAGTAGTGATGGTAGAACTGTCGAATGCTATGTAGTGGATAGTAGTGGCAATCGGTCCGATACTTTTACATGCGTTTGGAAAGGTTAATAGAGAGGTGGTTTGATGAGAGAAGCCATTGGTGGAACTTGGTTGTTTCAAATAGTCATTGTATTTATTTTGCTATTTACTGGTTTTTTGTGTCTATCTATTAACCGTTCTAAGGCATTTAATGTTAAAGATCAGATTATACAAACGATTCAAAGCTATAACGGGATTGATTTGACAGACGAATATTCTGAAGGAGATGAGTCGCCTTTGGCAGATATTGTTTCCTATATTTCTGCTAATTCTTATCGGACAACCGGAATGGTTCCTGCACCTGAAAAAGTGGGAAGTGATACTGTTTCTTATGTGTGCTATGATCGAAGTGGACGAATTGTAAATTCCAATCCTGTCTTTTGTATTGCACCTATTCATGTTGATAGTGAAGGTTGTGCGAGTGGCGAGACTTGTTTTAATGAACTTCCAGATATGGTTTATTATCGAGTAGTCGTTTATTATCAATTGGATTTGCCTATTTTTCAAGAAGTTTTCAATTTTAGGGTTGTAGGAGATACAAAAACGTTGTTTGGAGGTGTCTCATGAGACAGGCAATTGGTACGACTTGGATTATGCAATTGGTTATTATTTTCATGTTGATCTTTGTTGCCTTTTTGGCTTTAACTATTAATTATACAAAAGCTTTTAAGTTAAAAAATGAGCTGATTACTTTTATTGAAAAAAATGAGGGAATTAGTGAAAGGGAAGATGGCACATTAGATTTGATTAACAATTATTTGTTATATAATAATTATGGAGTTGTCGGGGTATGTCCTTCGGGTAGTTATGGTATTGATAATTTACAAGATCCCGTTTTAAAAAATGCGGACAATGGGGGACGTTATTATTACTGTATTGAAAAAATTTCAACTGCTGGTACTTCTACTTTTAATCGTGCTCGTTATCGGGTGACTATATTTTTCCATTTTAGTTTACCTATTATAGGAGATATTTTTACTTTCTCAGTGGATGGTGAGACGATAGATATTACAAATCCTATTGATAATTTATAGAAAGCTTAGGTGATGTTATGAATGTTAAAATTGTGAATAAATATGCGTCTTTATTAGCTGACTTGGATATTGATTTTATTAAAAGTATTGAAGGAGAATTTACTTCAGAAGAAATTATTATGCAATTTAGTAATTTTTTCTATAATAAAATGATTATTGATATTACAGCCATTAAAGATTATCAGGATATTACAAAAATTCAAGAATTATCTGTCAATATGGATATGAGTAAAGTTATTTTGCTTTTAGATGATTCTGAAGTTGTTAATAGTCCAAGATATTTATCTCAATTGGTATCTATGGGAATTTACAATTTTACGAGAAATGTTGACGCGATTAAGTTTTTGATTGATAACCCAAATACTTATAAGGATGTTGCTCAGTATCATCAACTTAATATGAATATGGTTGCTCCAACGGCAGAAGCTTCTGGAGAAGATAATAGCTCTTTTGGTAGTTCTCCTACGATTGTTTATGAACAAAGAGATTTGCGTATTATTGGTATTAAAAATGTTACAGAACATGCTGGTAGTACGACATTAACTTATTTGTTAAAAAAGCAATTAGAAAAGAAATATAAAGTTGTGGCTGTCGAAGTTGATGATAATGATTTTATGTATTTGAATGATAAGACTTTGAAACATACAAATCATATGGAACTTCAAAATTTTATTGCCGCGAATTATACTGCTGATGTTATCTTAGTAGATTTAAATGATCATGGAGCTGTCTCTTCCTGTAATGAAGTTTTATATTTGATTGAACCAGGTCTTATTAAGTTAAATAAATTAATTCGTAAAGATCGTCATGCTTTTGAAAAATTAAAAGGGGAAAAGATCATTTTAAATCGTAGCGTATTAAATAATACAGATGTTGCTGATTTTGAATATGAATCTCGAAGTAAAGTGTATTTTAATATTCCTTATCTTGATGATAAGTTGGATAATAATCATGTTTTGAATGAACTTTTAATTAAAATGGGATTTGCACGTTTGGACGATAATAATTCTGAAAAGGGTGGCAAATTATTTAGTATTTTTAAATAGACTAGAGTTTTCTAGTTTTTTATATTGCTTTTTAGGGGGTATAAATTTATAAAATTATTTAAAGAATATTGAATCTTAATTTTTTTTTTGATATAATCACTACAGAATAGCGAGGGGAATAGAATGAAAGAAAAAGTGATATTAGCTCGTCCAAATGGTGAAATGGATGAAAAAGATGTAATCGTTCATTTTAAATCATTAGATGATAGTCGTCCTAATATTAAAAATGTACCAATTTTGGTGACAGATAAAAAAGAAACAAATAATGGAAATCAAGTGTTAGAATTTTTTTGGGAAAAAGATGGTATTTATCAACCAATTTTAGATGATGCTGCTTGGAGTGAAGTAAAAAGTACGATTGTTGATATTATAAAATCTACATCAGAAGTGGTAGGTGTTGAATAATGGGAAAGATTATTTATTTAAATACACAAATCGGGGGAATTGAGACGTTGCCTGCTGCTGTGGGAGATGGTCGGACATTGGGATTAAGTCCTATTCAGTTTGATACTTTAAAGAAAAATGCGGATTCTCAAATTGTATTATTCCGTAATCAAAAAGTGGAGACAACTTCTCAAAGTTCTGTGGAGTCTAATGTTGTGGCAAGTGAGCCTACTGTAGAGGTTACTACTCCAGAAACTGCTTCTAATAGTGTTATAGAACCAGTTGTTCCTGAAGTTAGTCCAAGTGTATCTCCTGTGGAAAACGTTATTTCTGAGACTCCTTCTGTGTTAGAAAATCCTGAGGTTTCTCCAGTCGTACAAAATGTCGTAACTCCAGAACCTGTAGTTTCTCCTGTTTTGGATGCTACTCCTGTAGTATCTCAAGATGCTCCTGTTTCATCAACGGATTCTGTTATTAATGATATTCCAGTAGTAGATATTACGACACCAGTGATGGAAGAGTCTGCTAGTGCACCAGTTATTGATACACCAGTGATACCAACACCGGTGGAACCAGAGCCGGTTGTTTCTCCAGTTGTTTTGGATGCTGCTCCAACTGGTCAAGTAGAAATTGTATCGAATACGAAAGAAAATACGGATTATGATCAGTTGATTACTCGAATAGAAGAAATTAATGCTAACTATGATAAGCAAATTCAAGAGTTAAATCAAAAGAGAACTGAAGAAATAAAAAAAGCTTTAGAAGAGAACAAAGAGAAAATTGCTCAATATGAGTCAAAAATTAAAGATTTGCAAGGAAGAGCTGAAGAACATTTGAAGAATGCTCAAGCAGCTGAAACCATCGCGACGATTGCTCAAGCAAATGCTCAAAATATGGAACAAAGTCAAGATAATAATTCTTGATTTTTTTCATATAGTAATACTATGAAAGATATTTTATGGTATTTCTATCATATTTCTATTGAAGATTTACAAGAATATCCAGAATATTCTGTTTTTTCGTTTTATGATAAAACGTATTATTTTACAAGGATAAAACGTAGTAAAGAAGAGTTAGATGACTTGCTGCAAGTTTGTGAAGAGTTGCTAAAAAAACGTATACCGGTATATTCTTTTATTCAAAATGTTCAAGGATCGTTTGTTACTCTGGTAGAGGATAAGCCCTATATTTTGCTTGAAGTTACTGATGCAAAGCACGAATATGGAATTTTGGATATGATGGAACGAAATAGTCTGGTTCATTTAAGAACACAGAAAAGGGTTTTGTATCGGAATGAATGGGCTCAGCTTTGGAGTGAAAAAGTAGACTATTTGGAATATCAAGTTCATGAATTAGGAAAAAGTTATCCAGTTATTTTGTCTAGTTTTAGTTATTTTGTGGGACTTGCTGAAAACGCGATTTGTTATGTTAATCATGTGGAAAGAACTTATCCAAAAAATTCTTATGATTTGGTGTTGTCACATAAGAGAGTAATGTATCCAAATTATCGTCTTAATTATGATAATCCACTTAATTTTATTTTTGATATTGAAGTACGTGATATTGCAGAATATTTAAAAAGTATGGCATTGAAGGAACCAAAATATGCTTTAATTGATTTAAAGACGTATTTTGCTATGCGTAAACCTGATGTTTATCAAGCAAGTATGTTATATGCTAGGCTTCTTTATCCTTCGTATTATTTTGATTTGCATGAAAAAATTATGAATCAGGATAAAAAAGAGGATGTATTGCTTTCTATTATTGATCAGGTTGATGAATATGAAAAGTTTATGAAACAAGCTTGGTTTGTAATTCGAGAGTTTGTGTTGATTGAGCCGATTTCTTGGATATTAAAAAAAGAGCTATAGTTCTACGTTTATAACTCCTTTTATCTCTGGAATTTCTTCTTGTAAATAGGATTCGACTGTATCTTTTAGAGTGATGTCTAGAAAACTACAACCAGCACAGGCTCCACTTAGTTTCACATAAACATACTCTTCTTCATATTTTATAAATTCAATATCACCACCATCCATGTTGATGAATGCTTTGATATCATCGATACATTCTTTTATTTTGTCAATCGTTTCTTTTTCCATATGTCCTCCTTGTGTCTTATTATAAAATTTATTACTTAACAAGTAAAGTAAAATCATTTATAATATTATCAGTGGTGAATTTTATGTATGAAAAATATCAAAAAGGGGAGATTGTAACCGGATGTGTGACAGGAATTGAAAAATATGGTGTGTTTCTTTCGTTTGAGGGGGATTATATTGGACTTATTCATATTTCTGAATTAAGCGAGCATTTTGTGAAAGATGTTTCTTTATATGCTAATATTGGAGATGTCATTCCTTGTGTTATTTTAGAAGTGGATGATGAGTCAAAGCAATTGAAGTGTAGTATTAAAAATACTGATTATGGCAAGGAGAAGGATAGTCATATTGATCATGGGTTTGCTCCATTAAAGAAACAATTGCCTATTTGGATGGATGAAAAGTTAAAGGAATATCATGAAAATAGCGATAAAAAACAATAAAAAAGATATAGGAGGTTTATCATGGATAATGAGTATAAACAATTTATAGAGAAGATATGGCAATTAGTTGGAAAGAAAGTTCTTTTTAAATTAACTGATGATGTAGATGATGAAGGTTTAATAGGTACATTGCTTTCTTTTAATGATCGTTTAGTTATTGAACGAGAAGGTGTTAAACTTATTATAGAATTATATGAGCTTTTTCATATTGAAGAATACAAAGTTGGTAATGAAAATTAGAGCTTGAATTATTTGACTATGTGAATTGGTATAACAATGTGCGAATTCATGGTTCACTAAATTACCAAACAACAGTAGCATATCGTTTGAGTTTTTCATTATTAAAATTGTCTGAAAAGTGTTGACGGTCTAATTTAAATTGATTTACTCATATATTCATTATGAAAAAGAGGTATATATCATCATCTGCATCTTCTTAAGTTTAACTGTTAATTTCTTTTCTCACTTCTTCCGTTGCCTTAGACACTATTTCATGAATAATTGTAGTTTTTGTACTAATTTTGAAAGAAAAGTCATTGGTTATAATGAAAGTTCTGAACGTAGTCAATTACCGAGTAAAAAAACAATACCATAACGTAGTGATATGCTTTCTATGGCTGAAATCATGAAAGCATTGTCGTGTTCAAGATATATGGTGATGAAGTACCATTCTGAATGCGTGTTACCCTTAGTTAAGAAAAATAATAAATATTTTCTTAGCGAGTATGATTTACTTGATTGGGCAGCGCAAATGAAAAAAGGCGAAGACAACAAATCATTTTGCTAATTATTGTTTTTGTTGCGCGAGGGTTTTTGTTTATGTTTATGATATAATAAGTATTATAGAATAAATAATAATAAATAATAGATTGAAATGTGTTATATATTTAATTCTTGGAAGGATGTGTTGATATTTAATTTGATGTATAATATTAATTTATTCAATGAATATTTGGAGGTGTAAAATGAATAATAAATTAATGAAATTAAAGGAGTGTAAAGAGTACAAACGTTTGGAAGAATATTATTCTAAATGTACTATTTTTGATCAAATTGGCCTTTTTCGGTTTGAGGATTTTCATACCAATTTTTTGCAATCTTTATTTTCTTTAGATAATCTTTATGGTTTAGGTGTCTTACCTATTCAAAGATTGTTAGAGTTAATATCTAATAAGGGTGGAAATTTAGCTTTGTTTGATTATGCGCAGTTAAAGGATGCCGATTTTAATGATTTGGATGTAGAAGTACAGGTTTGTAAAGGAAGCAATAAAGTAGATATGGTTATCTCTTTTAGTGATTATCAAATTGTTATGGAAAATAAATTACTTTCTTTTGAACATGATTCTCAATGTAAAAAATATTATAAATCATTTAAACATGACAAGTGTACTTTTGTTTATTTATCTTTAGAAGAGCATCCCACTTTATCTGATAAACATTTTATTTCTATTACTTATCAAGAACTAGTTACTTTTGTTATTGAACCATGTTTAGAAAAAGAAAGATTACGTGATACTAAACTCCTTGGATTAGCTGATTATTTATATAGTTTTTCTAAAATAATTGATTTAATTGATTTATCCATTCAGAAAAAGCCCCTTACCTCTAAAGAAAAAGAATATACCTTAAATTTATACGAACAATATTCATCAATTTTGAAAGATATTTTAAAAGAAAATTTAGTTCGTGATTGGACTTCTGAAAATATATTAAAAATGGTTTATTATAATTTGTTTTTAATCGGTAATATTGATGAAACGTTTGACAGATTAATAGAAGAAAGAGTATTGCGTTTGTATCGATGTACTTTTAATGGTGAAAAGGTTAGTTATAAAGATTGTGGAATTCTAATCTTTAAATATTTAATTTCTCAACATATCGTTCAAGATGAAAAAGATTTAGCGCTTCTAAATGGTTGTATTAAAAATAAAAACAGGTATTTAGTGGCAACCACTAATCCAATGGAGGAAAGAATTTTAGATAAGAATTTATATACATCGGATGATAAATTGCTCTTATGTGGTCAGAAATTATATTATTACTGTGGCCCTGTAACTTTTATAGAACTTAAATATTATTATGAACAAGTCAATAAACATTTTGATAACATTTTAGTGAATATTGTTAAAATAAAAGAATAGGGTAGATTCTAAGACGATTGTTTTGAAAACATGTTTTTGGAGTCGTGATTAACCATAATAAGCTGTGGAGGAGATTTTTAAAAAAGAATGAAGGCATTCGTAAGTTACGATTACATGATTTAAGACATACTTCGGCAACTTATCTTATTAGTAAAGGGATTCCTGTCGCTACAGTAAGTAAAAGATTAGGGCACTCAAATATTTATACTACATTAAATACGTATACTCACTCAGTTAATCAAGATGAAGAAAAGGCAATTCTTTTATTTAATGAACATTTTTTTCATATAAATGATTTAGGTGGGGAAAAATCCCACCTAGACAATTTATAAGATGTTTTAGGTGGGATTTAGGTGGGATTTTTGAAAAATTTTGGAGGATTTTGCTCAATAATTTCATTTTTGAAACAAGATGAAATGAAAGAAGTTCTATTCCTAAAATGTGAGTTATAATCATGAAAAAGTAATTTTTATATGGATTTTGCCTAGAAAACCTCAAAAAATACTTGATTATTTTCTTTTTACATATTATAATGAAGAAGTCTTAGCGATAAGACAAGTGCCTGCCCGAGTGGCGGAATAGGTAGACGCACAGGACTTAAAATCCTGCG
>DVHP01000050.1 GCA_018711945.1 Candidatus Ventrenecus avicola | reverse complement strand
GGATATAAATAAAATAAATTTTTACTTTTTTAAAAAAAATCATCAATTTATACTTGACAAATTGAAAAACATGTAGTTAATAATATATAAGGAGTAAACATCTTTGCAAATTTGGGGTGGACCCCAGAATTAACTGCGCCAACATCGTATGTTTTTGCAAATGATGATGGAGGTGTTAGGACATATTCTGGTTGTAGAATGGTGTTTGATAGATTTAAGAGAAGAAATAATCTTGATAAATATAATATACATTTTCATGGGCTTCGCCATACATTTTCAAATATGCTTTTTGAAATGAATGAAAACCCAAAGGTTATTCAACAACTTTTAGGCCATCGAGACGTAAAAACAACAATTACTGTTTACAACTCCGTTGATAACGAATATATACGAAATACGACAGAAAAGTTAAATGAAAAGATTAAACAAGAAAAACTATATGAAGATGAAAGGCGAAGACAAGAAGAAATACAAACCAAAAAGAATGATTTGCTTTCAAATATGACAGATGAAGAATATGATGATTTGCTAGAACAATTACTCGAAGAAAGAAAGCGAAGAACGAAAAAAGAAAAAGATTTTGATATGTAAATTTTTTCAAAATTTATAAAAGAATTGAAATAATGATATACAAAATACTTGACAAGTATGCTATAATATAAATATGAATGATTTAGAAGAGTTAAAAATTTTATTAGAAGAAACTTATAATATATATAAGAATGTTTGTGATGATTGGCGTTTAGAAAATGGTTTAAAATATAATCAAATGACGACAACAGTTTGGCAAACGCTTGAAGATGTTAATAAATTAATAGATATTTTTAAATATAGGGATTTTTTAAATGAAAAAAAATTGGAACAAGTTTTAAAAATATCATCTCTTCCAAATGTTTCTCATTCAAGAGTAAAGCAATTAAATTCAACATTATTTAAATTAGTTAACTATAATACCAAAAAAATTACTGGCAAATCTGGGACAATTGCCATCAATAAATGTTTAAATGATATGTTTGGGTTGAGAGTTATTACTAACCGAGTTTTTACTTTTAATGAAGTAAAGAATTTTATAAAGGAAAATTTTCCTAAATTTAAATGCTTAAATTCTTCCAAGGATGAATATAAAGCTATTCATATTTATATTAAGGAAGATAATTATAATTATTTATGGGAAGTTCAATTGTGGTTCAAAGATGATGAGAAAAAGAATCACGAATCTCATAAATTACACAAACAAGCATACACTAAATGGGAACAATTATTTAAAAATAAACAAGGAGGTTTGAAGTGATTAAACATTATATAGTTTTAGGAAGCTCTTATAATACAGGGGAAAGAATTGCTATTGATTATACAGATTATAATGAAGATTTTAAAAACTTAATATACGAATTAAAAAAGAAAAAAAATATTAATGAGAATTATTCGATTGCTACACATACTATTTCAACAAAGACAGCAAAATGGAAAGATGTTGTTGAATTAGATCCATTTTTTGATAATGTTAAATTATTGAAAACATCAGAAGAATTTCTAAAATATTTATCAAAGGACTCAGAAATTACAGCAATTGATGTTGCAAACTATATTTTGTCAATGTATAAATGCACACATACTAGATTAGAAAAATTAGTATATTATTGCTATGCAGACTATTTATGTAAATATAATAAAAAGCTTTTTAAAGATAAAATATTTGCTTTTAAATATGGTCCAGTTATTGAAACCTTATATGAAACTTATAAGAATAGTTCGCCAACAACATATGTAGATAAATTTTCATTAAAAATGCATGACAAGCTACCAGCAAAATATAAGATGCCATTAAACAGTAGAATTATGAATAGTATAGATGGAGTAAGAAAAATAGATTCAATTCGTAACACGTTAGAAAAATACAAAGGTTACAATACAAAAACAATTATTTCTTTTACACATAGAGAAAATACTCCTTGGGCAGCTAATGATAAAGGGGAAACTCTATATAAAGTAATATCTGACTATGACATTTTAAAATATCATAAGTTTGAAGAAGTGTAATACAAATTTTATTGTTATAAAGCTTGATATTTATATACACCTATATACATCTACCGTGCTAGTTTTAGATGTATCTGGACAGTTTTAGACCGAAAATTCGAAATTGAGTTTTCGGTCTTTATTTTTATAATTTTTTGATTTAATTTATACACCTACGACACTTAAAAAATACACCTATTGCATTTTTGGAAAAGGATAGTGCTCTCTAAAATTGAAAAGAAAAAATCGCTAAATCCCTTTATTTATAAGGCTTTTAGCGATTTTTGTTTATGGAGCTAATGACGGGACTTGAACCCGTGACCTCCGCCTTACCAAGAACGAGCCCTAAAAGCCGAGTGTGTGAGCCCTATATCTAAAAAACATAGATAAATAAAGGTAGTTATAACATTGCAAAGAATATTTGCTGTATTTTGCTATTTGATTTTGACAGCAATTGACAGCAAATGTGGTATTTTTGAGCAATTTAGTCGTTCTAGGACTGTATAAAACTACTAAGGTTGATTGTCTACTTTTTAAAAGAAGAATTGATTTTGTTATAAGTAATAATTTTTTGGAAATTAAATACCAATTTAAATAAAGTTATGGTATAATCGTTTTATGGAGATTTACTTATGAACGATTTGGAGATAAGAAAACAAGCAAAAGAATTTGCAAATTTTTGGGCTGATAAAGGTTATGAAAAAGGACAAAGCCAAGTCTTTTGGTTGACCTTATTAAATAAAGTTTTGAGTGTTGACAATCCAGAACAATATATTTCTTTTGAAGATAAAGTTATGCTTGACCATACAAGTTTTATTGACGGCTATATTTCTGCTACACATGTTTTAATTGAACAAAAAAGTAGAGACCGAGATTTAAGAAAAGCAATAAGACAAGCAGATGGAACTCTTCTTACTCCATTTCAACAAGCAAAAAGGTATTCAGCTGACCTTCCATACTCTAAAAGACCAAGATGGATTATTACTTGTAATTTCCAAGAGTTTTTAATATATGATATGGAAAAACCTAATGGAGAACCTGAAAGTATATTGCTTAAAAATCTTCCAAAGGAATATTATCGCTTACAATTTATTGTAAATAGTCAAAATGAAAATATTAAAAAAGAAATGGAAATATCCATTAAGGCTGGTGAAATTGTTGGTATTCTTTATGACGCCTTGCTTAAACAATATAATGAAAAAGATGAACAAGAATTAAAAAGTCTTAACGAACTTTGTGTAAGACTTGTATTTTGTCTTTATGCTGAAGATAGTGGTTTGTTTGGCGAAAAGTTGGCTTTTCACAATTATCTACAAGGTTTTCAAGTTAAAGACACTAGAAGGGCTTTGATTGATTTATTTAAAGTTTTAGACACAAAGATTGAAGATAGAGATAAATATTTAGATGATGAACTTGCAAAATTTCCTTATGTAAATGGTGGTTTGTTTGCCAATGAAAATATCATTATCCCACATTTGACAGATGAGATTATTGATATTCTTTTACATAAAGCAAGCGAAAATTTTGACTGGAGTGAAATTAGTCCTACTATTTTTGGTGCTGTTTTTGAAAGCACACTAAACCCAGAAACTCGTAGAAGTGGAGGAATGCACTACACTTCTATTGAGAATATTCATAAAGTCATAGACCCATTATTTTTAGACAATTTAAAAGATGAATTAGAAAAAATAAAAGAAATTAAGGTTGAAAAAACAAGAAAACAGCAATTGGAAGCTTTTAGGAATAAGCTTTCTACATTAACCTTTCTTGACCCTGCTTGCGGTTCTGGAAACTTTCTGACAGAAACATATATCTCATTAAGAAGATTAGAAAACGAAGCTTTAATTGCACAAACTCGTGGACAAACTATGATTGACTTGGGAGATGTAATAAAAGTATCAATTGGACAGTTTTATGGAATTGAGATAAATGACTTTGCAGTCACTGTTGCAAAGACAGCACTGTGGATATCCGAGTCTCAAATGATGAAAGAAACAGAAGAAATTGTTAATCAACAGCTTGAGTTCTTCCCATTAAAGTCTTATGC
>DVHP01000049.1 GCA_018711945.1 Candidatus Ventrenecus avicola | reverse complement strand
CCTACTTTATGGATAGTTTCAAACAAACTATCGGAAGAACCAGTGGAAATCTACATTTTTTATTTAAGTAAATCTTTATCAGCTTGGGGTTCGTCTAAAAAATACCAAAAGCAAGCTGAAGAAACAGATTTTGCAAAGAAATTTGCAATACCTGATAACATATTAACTATAAACATACTTTTACTCCTTTCTAATTTAAACATCTATATAAACAACATTTAAATCGTAGTTTTGGCAAAACTTTTATAATTATTAAATGGTGTATGGAACAATTTATAAATAATTGGATTAATCGATACAGATTCCATTAACACTCCGTATAGAATAACGTTTTTAATAACAGTAATATCTACATAATGATAAATTACAAAATAACCTATTAAAATTAAAATTGATAATATTTTAGCGCGAATTCTTTTCTCTTTATGAATAAGTGGTCTTGCAGGCGTATCGGCTGGAGCAAATAACAAAAAAGATAAAAATCCAAAAATCCATATTATAACTGAAATATATTCTGGAAAAGTAACATATTTAATTAAGATGCAACCACCAATATACATAGGAACAGATGTAAGCCAACATTGAGCACTTGTCTTCATGTGGATTCCAAAGCCATACAATCGCAAGGTGGAATATACTAATATTAATAAGACATACTCGGGTACAATATCTAAAACAACCGCTAGAACTAGCATAACTATAGTTTTAACGAAAACATTGTAAAATCCTTCTAGTCCATAACGTAATTTTTTTTCTTCTAATTCATCAACTCTCTTATTATTTTTTATAAGCCTAATTGATGATTCAATAAATTTCTTCTTCATTATATTACTCCCAACGAATATTAATCTACCACGAAAATGATAGGAAAAAATACAATCGGTCTGAATCAAGTTTTACAAATAATTAAATAGAAAAATCCAAAAAAATTAAAATAAAAAAGATGATTTGAAACGTCAAAAAGGTATTTTGAAGCATGGAAGAAAATTTTAAGAAAAGTTGCCTTTATAATGAGCCTATCGTGGGTTTTGTGTTAATAAAATTGAAAGCCAAATGTAGCAAAATTTGTCGAACGATTTTTATTGAAGTGTAGCAACACGCATGATAGAGTTAAGTAGTAGAAAAAAGTAATAGGAAGGGAGTGACTAAAATGATGTTAAGAGGTACTGTTAAGTGGTTTAACAATGCCAAGGGTTATGGTTTTATCGAGTATGGTGATCTAGAAGATATCTTTGTTCATTACTCAGCTATCAGAATGAATGGTTATAAAACTTTAAAAGAAGGCAACCTCGTAGATTTCAAACTAATTGAAACTGCAAAAGGTTTACAAGCAATTGAAGTCGAAGAAGTATCAGAAACTACAACATGTTCTGTAAATTAACAGGAGAAGCTACTGAATCAGTAGTTTTTTTTGGGAATCTTTGTTATAATTTAACTAAGGAAGGTGATGATATGAGAATAGAAATAAGAGGGGATAAATTAAAAGTAACTGACAGTATAAAGAGCCAAATTGAAGAAAAACTAGGCAAATTAGATCAGTACTTTAATCAACCTGAAGAAATTAAGGCATATGTCGTCGTAAGAGTAAAGAATAATGAACAAATAATTGAAGTAACAATACCTACACCAAAATTCACACTTCGTAGTGAGACCTCTCATGAAGACTTATACGCTGCAATTAACCTATCTGTAGATAAATTGGAAAGACAAATTAGAAAGAATAAAACAAAATTAAAGAAAAAATTTAAAGATGCTCTACGTTATGAAATGATGGAAGATATAGAAGAGCAAGAGCCAGAAGAAGAATCATTAATTTCTAAAAGAAAAACGGTTGACTTAAAACCAATGGATGAAGAAGAAGCTATTTTACAAATGGAATTGTTAGGTCATGATTTCTATATCTTCAAAAATGTCGACACAGATAATATATCAGTTGTTTATAAACGTAAAGATGGAAAATACGGAATTATTGATACAAATTAAAAGAAATATTCACGAAAGTGAATGTTTTTTTATGAAGAAACCTATAAAAATCTAGGAATTCTCCTTGTTTTGTGCTAAAATAATCGTTATGGAGGTTAGAAACTATGGGATTATTTAGAAAACTTATAGATTCAGAATATAAAGAATTAAAAAGATTTGAGAAAATAGCTCAAGAAATAGTGGCAAAAGAAGAGGAAATTGCTGCACTTTCTGATGATGAATTAAAAAATAAAACAAAAGAATTTAAGGGTAGATTAGAAAAAGGAGAATCACTAAATGATTTAGTTGTTGATGCTTTTGCAGTCGTAAGAGAAGCTGATTACCGTGTGTTAGGTGAAAAACCTTACTTTGTCCAAATATTAGGTGGTTTAGCAATTCATTTTGGTAACATTGCAGAAATGAAAACTGGTGAAGGAAAAACTTTAACAGAAACAATGCCTGCATACTTAAATGCTTTAGATGGCAAAGGTGTTCATATTGTTACAGTAAACGAATTCCTTGCGAAACGTGACTCAGAATGGATGGGAAATATTTTCCGTTTCTTAGGCTTAACAGTTGGATTAAATATGCGTGAAATGAACGTCTTAGAAAAACAAGCAGCCTATAACTGTGATATCCTATACTCTACAAATAATGAAATAGGATTTGACTACTTAAGAGATAACATGGTTGTTCACAAAGAAGACAGAGTACAAAGAGAATTAAATTTCTGTATTGTCGACGAAGTAGACTCTATATTAATTGATGAGGCAAGAACACCATTAATTATTTCTGGCGGAAAACAAAATGCTAAAAACTTATACATGGATGCAGATAAAGCAGTAAAAAAATTAAAAGAAGACGAAGATTATACCATTGAAAATAAAACAAAAGATGTATCTATTACAGAAGAAGGTGCTAGAAAACTAGAAAAAATCTTCCATTTAGATAATCTATATGATTATGGAAATTCTATTTTAGTACATCACATTAATAATGCCTTAAAAGCCAACTATGGTTTTAAAAAAGATGTAGACTATGTTGTAGATAACGGCTCTGTGATTATAGTAGACCCATTTACAGGACGTTTGATGCAAGGACGTCAGTATAGTGAAGGTTTGCACCAAGCTATTGAGGCTAAAGAAGGCGTAAAAATCAATCAAGAAACGCAAACGATGGCCACAATTACTTTCCAAAATTTATTTAGAATGTACAATAAATTAGCTGGTATGACAGGTACAGCCAAAACAGAAGAAGAAGAATTTAGAAACATCTACAATATGTATGTTATCCAAATTCCTACGAATAAACCTGTAATAAGAGAAGACTTAGCAGATTTAGTATACTCTACAGAAGCAGGAAAGTACCAAGCAATCGTTAAAACAATTAAAAAAATTCATGAAACAGGACAACCAATACTAGTTGGTACAATTTCTGTAGAAAACAACGAAAAATTATCTGCATTGCTTAAAAAAGAAGGATTAAAACATGAAGTATTAAATGCTAAAAACCATGCTCGTGAAGCGGAAATTATTGCCAAAGCTGGTGAAAAAGGTGCAATTACAAT
>DVHP01000004.1 GCA_018711945.1 Candidatus Ventrenecus avicola | reverse complement strand
AGGACTTCATGTTGCAATTGACGGGAAAGCTATAAAAAGTGCAAGAGATAAAGTGAATAATGGGAATATTCCTTATATTCTTTCTGGGTTTCTTTGCGATCTCGGTATTTCTATTGGGCAAATAAAAGTGGATGATAAATCCAACGAAATCACCGCCATCCCAAATCTTTTGGATTTAATTGATATAAAAGGAAAAATTATTACAATTGATGCGATTGGTACCCAAGAAGATATTGCTAATAAATTTGTATATGAGAAAAAAGCTGCCTATATCTTAAAAGTAAAAGACAATCAAAAAGACTTAAAAGATGATATAAAAACGTATTTTGATTTAGAATTAAAGAAAGATTCTACTGAACTAGACATTTTAGAAACGAGCTTCGAAAAAAATCACGGTCGAATCGAAAAAAGAACCTATTATATATCTTATAATACAGAATGTATTCATAATAAAGCTAAATGGAAATCTGTGAAAGCTATTGGAAGGATAGATGTATATCGAGAAGAAAATGGAAAGGTGTCTATTACAAAAAATTATTATATTCTTAGTCAACAATTTTCTATGGAAATGTTCAAGAATATTACAAGAAATCACTGGAATATAGAATGTTCTCTTCATTGGAGATTAGATGTGATCTTAAATGAGGATCATTCAACGAACAAAAAAGACAATTCTATTAATAATCTAGCGATTATCAGAAAAATTGTCTTTAACTTAGCAAGACTTGACTCTTCCATGGGAAATCTCACTTTAAAAAAGAAACTCACTCGATATGCATTTGACTTTAAAAATATTGAAAATCTACTTTTTAATGTTATCCCTTCTATCTAATTCTTTACGTCAAGTTTTTATGCGATTGCCTTAGCATTTGTATTGACTGATTATAATCTTTGATATTGTCAACTCATTCCGTCAAAAAAAGAAATTTTTGACGGAATGAATCAAATATCTGACAATTTGTCATGTATTTCAAAAATCCCGTCAAAAAAAGCGATTTTTGACGGGGTCATATTTTTTATATGCATCTTACTTTATGAAATCTATATTTTTTAGATGTCTTTTTATATTGCTTTTTTAAATCTAGTTTTCTTTTTTAGTTCTATTTAGTGACATATCTAAAGTATCTTCGTTTTGGTTTAATTTTGCAAGTAATAATTCGGTGATTTCTGTTTCATTTTCTGTATTTTTTAATGTTTCTACTTGGCGAAGAAATTGGTTTTGTCTTGCTAGTAGAAATTCTCTTTGTAATTTATCTTTGTCTACTTTTTTCATAAACATTCCAAGGATGGCGTATTTTGTTTGGCCTACTCTTGAAAAAATAATTCTTGTTTTAAAGTTTTTCACTTCTAATACTTTGGAAACATCTGTCAGATTTTTTCTGTTTTTAAAGTGATTATTTTTAATTGATACCAATAATTCTAAAAAGGAAGCATAATACTCTTTTGGAATATCATCTAAATCTTTTAATGCATAATAATTTCCTGTACCACTTTTTAAATATACTAATTCATTTTCTTGTGGTTCTTCTATTTCGTTTGATATAACTACTTCTTCTACTATTAAAGATTCTTTTTCTAATAATGTATTTACTTGATTTAGAAGATATCTTATTTCGTCTTCTGTTCTATGAATTCTTTTTAAAGCAGCTGTAAATTTTTCAATATCTTCTGGAACGTTTATGATTTCCCCATTTTTATAGTATTTTTTTAAGTATGATAAGGCTTCTAGTTCTTCTTTACTCATAGCCGTCTTTGGAATAGTTGTTTCTTTGGCTTTTTTAAATAGATTGATATAAACCTCAGTGTTGTTATCCATTACCACTTCTACTATTTCTAATAATAACTTGAATGGTAACTTTTCTAATTGTTCAAACGGAATTGCTATGTATTTCTTTGGCTCTTGTTTTAACTCCTCAAATATTTTTTGGACTTTTTCATACACTTTTTTTACGTTTCTTTCTTTAGATGCCTCTGCTTCTAATTTTTGTAATTCTTCATCTAACAACATATGGGCTACTTTTGTTGTAGCTTCTATGCTTATTCGATCTTCTTTTTTAAATTGTAACGCAGTATAAGCCATGAGCACACTAATGACTTCTGGCTTTCTTTTAAATTCTAAGCAAAAATCCTTTAGTATTTCTGGAAACAGAGAAAATACTAGTGATACCTTTCTATCAATTTCCACATATTTAGCAATTGTATTTTTCGTTAACTCATCGAGCCCTTTTATTAAATTTTCCCGTTTTGCTAGAAATATTTTTGGTTCTTCTGTAACTATCTCTACAAACTCAAATACATTTTTTTGGCCTGTTTCAGAAAGAGCAGATAGTAATCCCAAAAACTCTACGCATTCTGTATTTAGCCAAAATTCATGTTTTTCTATAAAGGAATCTAAATAATTTGGTCTACTAACAGATGACATTTCACCTATATATAGAGCTTTTAATAAATCTTCTTTCTTCACTTTTTGATTTGAAATTCCTGATTTTACCGTATTTAAAAACTCGTATTTTTCTAACGCACTCCAATCTTGTTGTTCTAGAAAAAATTCTATTTCGTCTTCCAATTTATTTACTCTATCTGCTGTATCTTGGGCAGTAGTAGGCATTTTTTTGTCTTTTAAACCTCTTTTATATTTTGTTGCATTTATTTGAAATGCTTGTCTTATTATTTTCTTTTGTTCTTCTGGGCTTTTCCATATTAATTGACGGGCTAAGTCTTCTTTTGTAACCCATGATTTTGGCATCATAAATAAAACCCCCTTTTGGTAGGGAGTATTATATCATAAATTTGTTCTTTGTCAAATTTCAGAAACATATTCCATTAAACGAAGGAACATACGCACGAACTTAGAATCGAGTCCACGACTCTTTAATTTTCGAATTTCAATCCTTTTTCTTTTGACATCTATTTCATTATTGAAGATAATATTTGATAACAATATTTTTAAATTTGTTTTTATTTGAAGGTCGCTTATGATGGAATCAATATCTTCATTAATGAGACGCACTGCATCGATTTCAATGTCTTTTCCTTTGCAATTGATAGAAAGCTGGCTTGTTGTTTTGACATGACTTACTTCTACTACAAAATCTGTATCTTCCACATAACTATTGGAATTATATATCTCATTATCTAAGTAAACGATGACCTCGTCTGCTTTTCTTGTGTTTCTAAATCTAATTTTGTAATCTCTATAATCTGGGATAATTCCACTTTTCCCTTCTAAAGGCCGAATAATGACTGTGTAGTTATTTTTTAAGTAATTGTAATCAATGGCTGATTTAATAAAGTAGCCATCTTTATAAAGACTTGATTCTCCATCGTCTTCATATAGTTCGTAGATATTGCTTTTTCCTGGGAAAATATGAATTTCTATACTTTTTGGTGCATTGGTAATGTTTCTATTTTCTTCTAGATTGGCAAGAGGAATAATTGAACCCGATTTAGCAAATACAGGATAGTCCTCATCTTTGAAAAATGCGACATATCTTTTGTTGCCGTTAAATCTTTTCCCTGTTTTGAAATCATACCAGACACCTTCTGGTAAAAAGATTCTTTCAACGGTTCTATTCATTAACGGATCTTTGCGGCTCGTAATTGGGGCGACTAAAAGTTCTGTGCCAAAACGATATTCGTTTTTGTAAAGTGGTTCATCATAAATTTCTGGATTCGCATAATATAAAGGCTCTATAAAAGGCTTGCCAGTGCTGGAATATTTATATGCTTCGGTATATAAATAAGGAATGAGGCGATGGCGAAGGTTTGCGTAATCTTCGACAATTTTAAGAGTTTTGACATCCCATTTCCAAGGCTCTCTTTTGTAATATTTTCCTCCTTCAGATGCTAGTCTAAAGATCGGGCTAAAGCAAGCTAGTTCGATATAACGAATATATAAGTTTTCTTCTTCTATTCCACCCATGTATCCGCCAATATCATGGCTCCACCAACAAAGGCCTTTATTTGCAGCCATGGAATTGTAATATGGTAAAATCTTTAAAGTATCCCAGGAAACTAAGGTTTTCCCACTGTAAAGAGCGGGATATCGATGAGAAGCTACTAAGCCATTTTTGGCTAATATCAGTCCTCTTTTGTATTTTGTTTTTTCGCCTTCTTTAAAATGATAATGCGTCATTGCTCTTAGTGCTTCAGGATTTTTTACATCTCTATAATCTAACCAGAAGAAGTCGACGCCTTTTTCTTCTAATGGATTAATTAAATAATGAAAATATAAGTTTAATATATTACGGTCAAAGGCATTAAACGGAATAATATTTTTATCTGGAATTCTTAAGACGCTTGCAATCTGTTCGTAGTTATCTTCATGGGGCATGATTCCTTCTGACGGGTCAATCATGAGTCCTAGTTTTACGCCTCTTTCATGTAAATATTTTACAAAATAAGCAGGATCTGAAAAAAGGTTACGATTAAACGTATATCCCGTATGATATTTTGTTAGGTCACTCGCATCTTTTAAATGCCAAAACTCATCTAAAAGTAAGACGGAAACTGGGATTTTGTATTTATTAAAATTGATTAGTAAATCGCTGATATCTTGGAAATTATAAATTTCATTTTTATTCCACCAAATTCCTAAGGCATATCTTGGAATTAGAGGAGGGTATCCTGTTAGCATAAAGTAATCTCTTAAACAAAGGCCGAAATCTCTACGATACATAAAAACATAGGTATCAATTCTTGGTGTTTGATTAGGTACTAGAAAGCCATCACTATTTAAAATCATACTGTCACTGTCACTAAAAGAAACAAAGCCATCAACTGAATATAGTCCTTTTTGATAATCGGGTTTGTTAAGATCTAGACCAGAGCCTGAAGTATTAAAGTTTCTAGCTTCTGTTCTTTTCATATACCAAGTTTTATCCGTATTTAAAAGCATAATTTCTAGGTTTAATCCTTCAAAAGGTTTTTCTTTTTGATATTTTAACATGAAGTAACTGGTTGTAATTTCTAAGTATTTATCGTCTTGTGATACTTTAAATTCTGGCACAGGAAAGTTTCTGTTGACGACTTGTTCTGTTAAATCGTCAAAAAATCCACCATTTTTACTAAATTCTAATCTCACTAGTCGTTCTGTTAATACCGTAATCCGATAATGCGCTCCTTGAAAAACTGCCTCTTTTTTGCTTTTGGCATTTTCATAATTTGGTTTAAAATGTTCATCCATTGGATTCATTTTATCACCCCTTATCTATCTAATCATTATTATAACACGTGATTTTGTGTTAAGTAAATTATTCCTTTCTTTTTTATGCCTTTGCAAGTAAAATGGCTATAGCAATTCCTAGTAATAAAGTTAAGGCAATGATAACACTTCCCTTTAAATAGCCATAAGGATTTATTAGGGAGAGAGTCGCGCCTGATTTGCCACGGTTACTGCCTGGTAAAGTATTATTAAAAATCATCGATAGTTCTTCTAAGCTCGTTTTTAATACTTCAGGATTATTTTTTAGTTTTCTTTCTAATTTCAGACTGAGATCTCTTATGATTTCTTGTTTCTTTTTCATGATTTTATATGATTTTAACTGGTCTTCTATTTCTTCTTCCCCTTCTTTAAGATAGTGTGTAATAAAAGCTTTTATGAAAGGCCAGTCTGATTCTTTTACGTACTCATTTAAATATTTTGTATAATAATTTATTCCATTTGGATGTTCTTCACTTCTGGTAGAAATTTGAACATAGCTCATAATTTCTTGATAACCATATTGAAATACTACTTTGTTTTTTGCCACTGTCTTGGATAAATGATTTAATAAATCTTCGGCATACTCTAAATTCGCTTTTAACTCTTCTTCTGGAATATAATTGTAATTATGATTTTCACAAAAAGTTTTCGTATAAAACGCAGCGATTCCGTCTTTTAGAAAGGAGGCAAATTCCGCATCATATTGTTCTTCTTCTTTTCTTTCTTCTGCTGGCAGGAATTGTTTTATTAAAAACGGAATTAAGTCTTTTTCTTTCCATAATTCTTGATTTTCTTTTGGAACATCTACCCATAAGACTGTATGATCTCCTGTCGGAGTAAAGGAAAGACCATCTTCTCTTAGATAGGAAAATAGACGTAGTTCATTTGTTGTGCCTAAGTCTTCACGGTAATCCAGATAAAGTTGTCTTAAAATATTTTGGATATATTTTTTTAGTTCTTCCATAAAAGTAGCCTACTTTCTAGAAAATTATATAATATTTTCCTATAAAATGCTATAATTGTCTCGGTGAAATTTATGTTTTTATATTCTTTTGATAATAAACGTTATCATACTTTGAATTATTTTTATAAGAAGAAGTTTGGCAAGAAGGTTTTTAAGGTTAGTCTAAATATGGGACTTACTTGTCCTAATAAAAGAAATGGAACAGGTTGTATTTTTTGTTCCAATTCTAGTGGGGACTTTGCTGGAAATCCCCGTGATGACATCGTCACTCAATTTGAAAGTGTTAAGGGGATGATGGAGAAGAAATGGCCTGATGCTTATTATATTGGATACTTTCAAGCTGGGACCAATACTTATGCTCCATTAGACGTTTTAAAGAAAAATTATGAGGCTATTTTGAGTATCCCAAACGTCGTAGGGTTATCTATCGCGACCAGAAGTGATGCGATATCCAAAGAAGTTATGGATTATTTAGAAGAGTTAAATCAAAGAACTTTTTTAACTGTCGAATTAGGACTTCAATCTATTCATGAAAAGTCTTTATCTTTTATTAATCGAGGACATACACTCGAAAATTTCACAGAATGTGTGGGTGAACTTAAAAAACGTGGTATTCCCGTAGTTGTACATATTATTAATGGGCTACCTAATGAGACAAAGGAAGATATGATAGAAACAATAAAGTACTTGAATGATTTAGGAATTGATGGCATCAAAATTCATATGCTTCATATTTTAAAAGATACTCCGTTAGCACTTTATTATAAAAAGCATCCATTCCACGTTTTAACAAAAGAGGAATATATCGATATTGTCATCGCTCAGCTTACCTATTTAAATCCTAACATCGTTATTCATAGAATTACAGGAGATCCTAAAAAAGAGGATTTGGTTGCGCCAGATTGGTTACTTAAAAAGTTTTGTGTTTTAAATGATATTGATAAAGAAATGAAAAAAAGAGATGTTACTCAAGGATGTCTTCTTTAAAGTCACTCAAAAAAAACTCCACTGTGGAGCTTTTTTGGAACAGAAATATATTTTATTTATCCAAGAGTCCCATCTATTAGTTCTATTTTGGTAATAGGAAATCCTTTTAATATGACTTCTCTTGCTTTTTCTTTCCCAACTTCATCTATTAAATATTCTTCGTAATTTGTTTTAAATAATTCGATTGCTCTTTTGATATTGGTACTTTTGATGTAGTCACAATAATCATTTGTACAGATTTTTTTGATGTTTCTTAAATTATTTTCTTCAATATAATCTAATAGTTCATTACTATTTAAATTTAAGTTTTCTATGGTTAATCCATACGTTGGTTTAATAGAGACAATTAGTAATGCTAACATAATAATTCCTAAACAAAAGATATACTTCTTCATACTACTCACCTAACTGTAGTATGTTTTTATTTTTATAAATTATGTGTTTTTTTTTCTAGTTTTTTAACGAGCCAATCGGAACTATATAAACATCGTCACTTCGTTTGTAAGCATAAGGTCCAGTTCCTGTCAAAACCATTAGAAAAGACGGACTTTTCATCTTAGTGATATCTATTTTATTTTTTAATTTTATTAAATTATTCGCTCCTTCTTCGATTAGTTTATCTCCCCCTAGTTTGATTTCAATTAGCCCATAAGAGCCATTTCTTAAATGAATTACCGCGTCACATTCTAAGGAAGAGGCATCTTTATAATGATAAACACTACCATTTATACTTTCTGCATATACTCTTAAATCTCTAATACAAAGATTTTCAAATATTAGACCGAATGTATTTAAATCATTTATTAAATCTTCTGGTCCTATTCCAAGAGAGGCGGTAGCAATCGAAGGATCAATAAAATATCTCGTATCAGAAGTTCGAATTGCGGTTTTACTTCTTAAATTAGGATTCCAAGCAGGTACTTCTTCGATGACAAATATTTTTTTTAATGCGTTCACATAAGAAAAAACAGTATCGGTATCTAAAGAACAAGAATCATTATGAATCATATCGTTTCTTAGGGTTTCAATTGAAGCTTGAGAGGCAATATTTCTGGAATAACTTCTCATTAAGTTTTTTACTCTAACAGGCTCCCTATTTATACCGTCTACTCTTGAAATATCTGAGTTTACAATCGCATCATAGTAATCAAAAGCTTGTTCTAAGGCAATCTCTTTTTCCATAGAAATACTTCTTGGCCATCCGCCTCTACAGCAAACAAAGGCTAAATCTTCTAAAGTTAGATTATTTATTCCTTTCATATCTTTTGCTTCAAACAAATCACTCAAACTTACAGTTCCAGTTGACTCAAGAGACTCATAAAGCGTCATAGGCCGCATAAGTAGACGTGAGAATCTTCCAGTTCCTGTATGTGTGATGAGATTTTTATCCACAGGTACTGAGGAACCCGTTAAAATAAATTGCCCTTCTTCTTTTCTATGATCTACTTCGAATCTTACTGCATCCCATAGTTTTGGGGCGAGTTGCCACTCATCAATCAATCGTGGGGTATCTCCACTTAATAGCAAACTCGGATTAATATCTGCTAGCATTAAGTTTTGTTCTTTATTTTCAGGATTTGCCATATATAAAATACTTTTAGATATTTGTTCGGCGGTTGTTGTTTTGCCACACCACTTTGGTCCTTCTATTAAAATTGCTCCTTTACTTTTTAATTTTTTTTGTAATATTTCATCAGCAATTCTTTTTTTATAGTTATCCATTTTTTCTCACCTTCTTATTGAAAATTTTATCATTTTTATCTCTATTTTTCAATATAAATTCGGTGATTTGCGGAGTTTTTATTCGGTGATTTGTGGACTTTTTGTTCGGTGATTTGTAGTTTTTTTATTTAAAAAAGTCAACACCCTTTCATTTTCCGATATTGTTGACTTTTCTTTTTATTAAATTTCCTTTATTTCATAATGTTCTTTTTCGAGATTTTCTTTTTGAAATTTAAAGTTTTTATTGCGATAAACAATTTTAACAATTTTATTATCACTCCGTAACTTCATAGCTTCATTACATACTTCTTTTAATTTGCTATCACTCTTTAATACAAAGGCAATTTTTTCTTTTTCTTCAGGAACTTTAAACCCTCTTTCTTCTAGAAGAAGGAGTAATCTTTCAAACCCAACAGAGAAACCGACAGCTGGAACTGAGATGCCCGCGAAGTTTTCAATCATTTTGTCATAACGACCGCCCCCACCAATGGAAGAAGAAAGGCCATCCGCAGAAATCTCAAAAATTGGACCTGTGTAGTATCCCATCCCACGTACTAAGGTTGGGTCAAAGACTAAATCTACTTGTAATACATTTTTGATGGTATCCATAATTTCTTTTAAGTTTTCTAGAATATCACTTTCTAAATCAAAAGAATTACAGAAACTTGTAAGGTCGGTTTTATCTTCTTTAAATAATTGTAAGTATGACTTTACTTTTTCACTTTCTAGTCCTAAATTTTCTAATTCTTTTGTTACTCCATCTAAACCAATCTTATCCATTTTATCTAAGATAATTAAAATAGAATCTACTTTCTCTAGTGGTAAGCCTATATACTCTATCATTTTTAAAAGAATTCTTCGATCATTAATTCTGATTTTAAAGTTTTGGAAATCTAATTTTTTTAAGAAAGTAATGACTGCTGTGATTAGTTCTATTTCTGCAAGACAAGTTTTTTCTCCTAGTATGTCTAGGTCGCACTGCATAAGCTCACGATATCTACCTCTTTGAGGACGTTCGGCACGGTAAGAATATCCTACTTGAAAGGCACGAAATGGACTAGAAAGTTCATTCATGTGAGAAGCATAAAACCTTGATAATGGCACGGTTAAATCATAACGAAGACCAGAATCTATTAAGTCACTCACATTCTCACTTTTTAAATCTAGTTTTTCTCCTCTTTTTAAAATTTTAAAAATTAGTTTTTCATTTTCTCCACCTTGATTGCTTGTTAAGTTTTCAATATGTTCTACAGTCGGTGTTCCAATTAAAGAAAATCCAAAATTTTCATATGTATCTTTCATAACATTTAATACATATTCTCTTAGAGCCATCTCTTCTGGTAAAAAGTCTCTCATTCCTTTTACTGGTGTTTTAATCAATCCCATAAGTTCCCTCTTTTCTGTAGTGATTATAGCAAAAAAATATGGCCTTGTAAATGTCATTCCTTATTTTGAAATGTACCCTTAGTCAAGGACAAATTTTAATTTTTAAGAAGAAGAGATTTATATTTTTTTACTTTTTCTATTCAACTTGTTAATTAGATTCTTCTTTCACTTTACTAATTTCTTCTTCTGTTAGTCCGGTTGCTTTAACAATTGTTTCTTTTTCGATACCCATCTCTAACATGTTTTTAGCAATTTCAATTGCTTTTTGTTGTTCTCCTTCTTTTTCTCCTTCAGCCCTTCCTTCCTCTGTTGCCTCTGTGATTAAAGATTTTAAAATTTTCTTTTGAT
>DVHP01000048.1 GCA_018711945.1 Candidatus Ventrenecus avicola | reverse complement strand
GTATGATATAATTTAGTAGATTTAAAACGAGGAAGTGATTGAAATGAAAAGCGAAAAAATACCAACAAGTACCAATATCAATTGGTATCCAGGCCACATGGCTAAGACAAGAAGACTAATTGCCGAGAAGTATCCCTATATTGATATTGTCTATGAATTAGTAGATGCTAGAATTCCTTTTTCATCAAAGATTAAAGACATTTATAGTATAATTGGCAATAAACCAAAAATTTTAATTATGACAAAAAAAGATTTATGTGACTTAAAAATTACACAAGAATGGGTAAAATACTATGAAAATTTAGGAAACCATGTTCTATTAGTTGATTTGAATAACGGCAATGATTATGAAAAAATCGTAAGTTTAACTCATGAGATTATGGCGGATGTGCAAGACAAAAGAAAAGAGAAAGGAATGAAAGAAAAAGAAATCAGAGTTCTAGTCATCGGGATTCCAAATGTTGGAAAATCTACCCTCATTAATAAAATGTGCAAAAGAAAAGTTGCCAGCGTTGGCAATAATCCCGGAGTGACACAACATCTTTCATGGCTAAGAACAAGAAGTGATATCTTACTTTTAGATACACCAGGAATATTATGGCCAAAACTAGACCAAGGAAGTGTAGCTCTAAACCTTGCAGCATTTACAGCAATTAAACAAGAAATTTTACCTGTGGATGAAGTAGCAGTCTATATATTAGAACAATTATCAGAATATTATCCAGATTTGTTATATGAAAATTATGGAATCAGAAAAGTGACAGATATTATGGCATCTTATGAAGAGATTGGTAAAAAAATAGGTGCGATGAAACATGGTGAGGTAGACTATGATAAAGTATCTCTAAAAATTGTAAATGACATAAAAGGAGAAAAAATAAAAGGAATTACATTTGATAGGAAGTAGCATATGGAAAAAGAAAGTATTGACTTATTAAAACGAGAAAAAGAATTATATCAAGAAGGTTATCACTTCATTTGTGGTTGCGATGAAGCAGGCCGTGGACCCTTAGTAGGCCCAGTTGTAGCTGGAGCAGTGATATTACCAGAAAACTATGAACTAGAAGGATTAACTGACTCTAAACAACTAAGTGAGAAAAAAAGAGAAAAATATTTTCCAATAATCAAACAAGACGCGATTGCATATGGAATTGGAATTGTGGATGCGAAAACCATCGATGAAATAAATATTTATGAAGCGAGCCGATTAGCTATGAAAAAGGCAATTGCCGATATGAAAGTAAATCCAGATTACGTGCTAACCGATGCGATGCCAATCAAAGACTTAAATGTTCCAGTCGAACCAATCATTCATGGCGATGCGCTATCTTTATCGATCGCGGCAGCTAGTGTCCTTGCGAAAGTGACAAGAGATCATATTTTAATGGAACTTGATGAAAAATACCCTCAGTATGAATTTGCCCGTCATAAAGGATATCCGACAAAAAGGCACTTAGAATTACTAAAACTTTACGGTCCTACGGAAGATTACCGATTTACATATCGGCCAGTTCGTGATTTAATAAGTAAAGGTGATGAAGTTGAAAAAGTTACTGAATAAAGATTTTTGGGGAGAAACACTTCTAACAACCGTTTTACTTTTCTGCATTGAAATGATTTTTAGAATGGTTTCCTCATTTGCTATTTTTGACTGGGCAACGCTAAGGATTTTCCTTTCATGTTTCATTTTGGCCACAATTATAGAAGTGCTCGTTTCTTTTATAAAGAAAAAAAGAACCAGAGAAAAAGTAATTGGCGTCATTTTGTTTATTGTATCTATTTATGCATGGTTACAAGCTGGATTTAGAAATTTCTTAGGAGTATATATATCTCTCGGAACATCGAGTCAAGCGCCAGCAGTTTTATCCTATATAAAAGAATTTTTAGCTAGCTATCATATCGAATACTATCTTATTTGGCTTCCATTTATTTTTTACATCGTTTATTTCTTTTTGCCAAAGAAGTGGAGTAAAAAGTACAAAAAACGGATACATCTAGAAGCGAAGGGAATCGGAGTATTAGCAATCTTGCTAGCAGGAGCACTCTATATGGGAACGATTCATTGGGATTTCATGCAAAATCCAATTCAAATGGTATCAAATGAATTTCTATTTTCTTCACCTACAAATAGCTCAATTGCGGTAAATCAATTTGGAACGAGTGTTTATGGTATTTTAGATGTAAAACAACTTCTATTTCCAAATCATAATATCTCTACGACTGTAACCAATAACAAAAAAGATCCAACCGAATATACAAGAGTGTTTGATGATACTGCTTGGGAAAGTGTGATAGCCGAAGAAAAAAGTACAACGATGAATACTCTAAACCGTTATTTCATCAACCGTGATATTTCTGAGGTCAATGATTATACAGGTTACTTTGAAGGAAAAAATGTCATAGTCGTTATGATGGAATCCGTAGGAAATATCATTTTAAATGAAGAGTATTATCCGAACTTCGCAAGAATTTTGAATCACGCTTGGTATTGGGAGAACAACTATAGTCCAAGAAACTCTTGTGCAACTGGAGATAATGAATTTAGTGGTATGACCTCACTTTATGCCTTAAATTCTTCTTGTACAGCGAATACTTATCAAGAGAATACTTATTTTACTTCCATTTTCAATCGCTTTCGTGCCAGCGGTTATCATACAAGTAGTTACCATGACTTAGATGATACCTACTATACAAGAAGTGTCTTTCATTTAAATATGGGAAGCGAGACTTATTATGATGGAAATCGTTTAGGAATTGATTTTGATTCCTCAAACTACAATGAATGGCCTAGTGATGTCGACTTTATAGAAAAAGCAAGCGATATATTTTCAGAAGATGAACCGTTTATGGCTTGGCTTACAACTGTATCAGCTCATCAACCATATGATTCTTCTAGTGTATTAGGCGACAAATATTTCAGTTTATTTGATAATACAGATTACACAGATACTTTAAAAAGATATATGTCAAAACTAAAAGTCACAGATGATGCGTTAGGAAGATTACTAGATATCTTAGAGGCCAAAGGAATATTAGAAGATACCGTAATTGTATTATATGGAGACCATTATCCATATGGTTTAGTAGATAGTGACGTGCAAGCGGCAGTTGATTTTGATGTCGAAGAGTTTTATGAAATCGAGCAAACACCATTTGTGATCTACAATAGCGAGTTAGAACCAAAGGTATTTACAGAGAAAACATCCTATATGAATATTTTACCAACACTTGCCAATCTCTTTAATTTAGATTATGACCCAAGATTCTACTTAGGAGAGGACTTATTTAGCGAAGATTTTTCAGATCGAGTTGTATTTGCAGATAGTTCTTGGGAAGACGCGATTGCGCGTTATGATGCAGGAAGTGGTACCATTACTTATTTTAGTGATGAAACTTATTCCACAAGAGAATTACAAGCTATCAATACAGAAATTTATCAAAAGAAAGAAATGAGTAAACTTGCGATTATGAATAACTATTTTGATTATTTAGAGAAAAAACTAGAAGACAAGAAAGGAGAAATAAGTGAAGATTATGAAGAAACTGATGATAGTGGAATCTCCTCACAAGAGTAAAACGATTGGAGCCTTTTTAGGACGTGATTATAAAGTAGTTTCAAGTAAAGGCCATATCATGGATTTGGCAACTTCTGGAAAATTTGGGTTAGGTGTCGATGTGGAGCATGATTTTGAACCAACATACGTTCCGATTAAAGGAAAAAAGAGCTTGATTACAGAACTAAAAAAAGAAGTGAAAAATGCAGACTTTGTATTACTTGCAACTGACCCCGACCGTGAAGGAGAAGCCATTAGTTGGCACTTAAAAGAAAGCTTAGGAGTCAAAGAAGATGCCTACGAGCGTGTTACATTTAATGAGATTACCAAAGACGTTGTGTTAAATGCGATCGCGCATCCTCGGAAAATTGATGAAAACTTAGTAAAAAGCCAAGAAACCAGAAGAATCCTAGACCGAATTATTGGCTTTAGACTCAGTAAGCTCATGCAAAGTAAAACAGGCGGAAAAAGTGCCGGTCGTGTGCAAAGTGTTGCTCTAAAACTAATTGTAGATAGAGAACGGGCCATTAACGCGTTTGTTCCAGAAGAATATTGGACGATTACAGCAGATTTTAAAGATTTTACCGCATCACTCGAAAAATACAAAAATAAAAAAATTGAAATCAAAGGCGAAAGAGAAGCAGACGACATTTTGTCTAAACTCTCAAAAGCATTTCATATCCAAAATATCGATCAAAAAAAGACAACAAGAAACTCAAAACCTGTGTTTAAAACAACAACAATGCAAACAATGGCATCTAGTAAACTTGGCTTTGCTTCATCAAGAACCATGAGAATTGCCCAAAAATTGTATGAAGGAGTCGAGTTAGAAAACGGTGAAAGCATCGGTTTAATTACTTATATGCGTACCGATTCGGAACGTGTTTCTCCAGAATTTGTGAAAGAAACAAAAAACTATATCGAAAAGAAATATGGCAAAGAATACGTGGGAAGTGTCAAAGTTCCAAAGAAAAAAGAAAACATTCAAGATGCCCATGAAGGAATCCGTCCAACCAGTATTACAAGAACTCCAGAATCCGTAAAACCCTATCTTACAAATGATGAATATAAATTATACGATATGATTTATACAAGAGCCCTAGCAAGTATCATGGCTGGTGCAGGGCTTCTTAATACCACAGTCTTACTTGATAATAACGATTACCTATTTAAAGCAACTGGTTCTGTATTACAATTTGATGGATATTTAAAAGTCTATGGAAAATATGAAGACCAAAAAGATACCATTTTACCAGATTTTCAAAATTATAAAAGCGATACCATTATTGCAGATGAAATAAAAAAAGAACAACATTTTACAAAACCAGAGCCAAGATTTACAGAAGGTTCTTTAATCAAAGAAATGGAAAGTCTAGGAATCGGTAGACCTAGTACCTATGCTCCTACGATTCAAACACTAAAAGATAGAACTTATATAGTAGTGGAAGATAAAAAATTAGTACCAACAGAAATTGGAATGGAAACAACCGACAAACTTCAAGAATTCTTTAGTAATATTATCAATGTAGAATATACTGCAGAGATGGAAACAGACCTAGATGAAATCGCCGAAGATAAAATGGATTCTGTGAAAGTCTTAAGAGACTTCTATGACGAGTTTGAACCAATGGTCGAAAATGCTTTCAAAAAAATGGAGAAAAAAGAAGCAGAAGAAACAGGAGAAAACTGTCCAGAATGTGGTAGTCCTCTAGTAAAAAGAAGAGGAAAATATGGCGAGTTTGTCGCGTGTTCAAACTACCCAAACTGTAAATATATCAAAAAAGAAGAAAAGAAAGTAACAGAAATAATGCCTTGTCCAAAATGTGAAGGAACCATTGTAGAAAAAAAGACCAGAAAAGGAAAAATCTTCTATGGTTGTAGCAATTATCCAAAATGTGACTTTGCCTCATGGGATAAACCAATTGAAAAGAAGTGCCCAAACTGTGGTGGAACATTAGTAGAAAAGAAAAATCACACCATTAATTGTATGAATTGCGATTACAAAGAAGAATAAAAGACACAGACAAAAATACATGTTTAGCTACAGAATTATATAATTGGAACGGGTTAAGTGATTGTTATAGTAATAATTGGATATATAAAGTTAATACATTTCAGTGGACTTTAGCGCCTTATTCCATTAATGATAGCCATGCATTTCGAGTGAATAGTACCGCAGAAGTGAGTTGCTATGCTGTATTTAGTCCAAATAGTTTTTCGCCAACTACTTATTTGTCATCTTCAGTTAAAATCACTGGAGGAGATGGAAGTTCTTCTAATCCATTCACTTTAAGCCTTTAATGAATGAAATTTCAACAACTAGTTCTATCATTAGGGCTAGTTTTTTTCTTTCTAAATTTGACATTTCTATTATTTTCTAGTAGAATATCACACCAAAAGAAGGGGATATTATGCCAAGGATTAGTGTGATTATACCAGTACATAACAAAGCACCGTATTTAGTGGCTTGTTTAAATTCTGTATTACAAAGTGAAGAAAAAGAAATAGAGATTCTTTGTGTGAATGACCATAGTACAGATCATAGTTTAGAAATATTAAAAAGTTTCGAGAAAACAGACGCTAGAGTGAAAGTCATAGATATGCAAAAGCATTTTGGTGTTTCATGGGCAAGAAATATTGGAATGTCGTATGCTCAAGGAGAATATATCGCTTTTGTAGATGCCGATGACTTGGTTTCTAAGAGTATGTATAAAAATTATTATCAATATGCAAAATATTATAATTTACCGATAGTAATGGGTCATTTTCAAAGATTTAAAGATGCAGAAAAAATCGAAAGCAACTTACGAGAATTTGTCACGACAACTCCAAGTATCATCGACTATAACAAAGAAGAATATAGAATCTATGAAACTTCTCCAGGGGTATGGGATAAAATATACAACCATGATTTTATTAAAGATTCCAAATTTTTAGAAGACCATATTTATGAAGATATCGCGTTTACATATTCCTTATTATTAAAAGCAGGAAAGGTGATAGAAGTACCCAAAACAGATTATTTTTACCGTATTACACCAAATAGCATCACAAATCCAAATAACCTTGTAAATCCGCATATTATAGATTTAATAGACATCTATAAAGAAGCCCTTTCCCTTGGAAAAAAGTATTTATTATCTAGTTATCAAATGAATTTATTAAAAGGACGATTAAAGCATGATATGTATAATCGGCTATGGCTGATTATCGAAAACAGAGAAATTTCTACTGGAGATACCTTAGAACTACTTTCTTATATATTAGCCTTGTTTTTAAAGACAGACCAAGAATTTTTAACATCAATCCTTCCTTATGAAGATGCTCTAAACGCGTGTACTCTAGATGAATTAAAAAAATACATCAATCCCGTACTATTAAATAAAGAAGAGTTACTAAAACAAGATACTTTAAAAAGAATTCGTAAAATAAATAAAAAAGTGGATGGTTAGGTGTGACTTTTCAGCAAAAATGTCTCTTAAAAATATTACAAGGAGGGTAATAAAATGAATGAAAAATTAATCAATGATATGTTAGATAAAAGTGAAGAAGCATTTTTAATGGCCATTGAAATATACAATAAACCAACAATTAATTATAGATTAGAGGGGTATATTATTCAGATAAGCCTAATAGAACAATAGCTTTATCCAACTGCGTAACTATGATATTTACTAATGATAAAGATCCTATTAGAAAAAATTTAGAAGTAATAATAAATTTAAGAAATACTTCAACACATTTCGTTATAAAAGAAATGGATTCTATTTATCTTCCTTTCATGCAAGCCAATGTATTAAATTATTCTCAAAAATTATTCGACTTTTTTGCAAGAGATATCACTGAAAAAATAAACAACTCATTTTTGACTTTAGTTATTAATAATGAAGAAATATCTGAAGAAAATATATTAAGCAGATATGGTGATAATAAATTTTTTAAATATAATAAATTAAAAAGGGAAACAAATAGTTTAATTAATGATACTGTAAGTGATAAACTTGCTATAGTTGTTGATTTAAATGTAAGAATTGTTAAAGACAAAGATAAAGCAAAAATGACGTTTAGAATTGCAAAAGATGGAGAAGAACCAGCAAGAATTATTACTAAAGTTAAAGATCCTAATTTAACACATAATTTTACTCAAAAAAGAGTAATTGAATTAGTTACTGAAAATTTGAAACGAAGAAATATAGAAATAAAATTAAAACAATATGATTTAAACCTAATTGTTGATAAATTTAATTTAAAGAGTGATGAGAAATATTATTATCGCCATGAAATTACAGGACGTTGGGGATGCTCTCAACAATTAATTGATTTTGTTACTGATTTGCTTTATAAAGAACCAAATATATTAGATGAAATCAAATTAGAATTAAAAGAAAAAAAGAAAAAGAAAGCATAAAAAAACTTGCCCCAGGAGCAAAGGAATTCTAAATGTGCAAACGCATATCTACTCTCATTCGAGAACCCAGCTTAAATCCTTCACAGGTAAGTTGATATACATAATATACCGAAAATATGTATGTTATGTCAATTTTATTATATGAAAAAACCGAAAAAAATATTTTACTTTACAGATTATTTGTATGATAGAATGTTGTTAGGTTAATGAAATCTCATTGAAAAACCAAGAATTTTATGCTACTATATTGCTATAGGAGGAAGATATATGACGACAGGAATGATAGTATTAATTGTTGTGGTTGTTTTAGTAGTATTACTACTAATTTATGTAGCGTCTACATATAACAAACTAGTTGATTTAAGAAACAGAGTTCATGATCAATGGAGTCAAATCGATGTGCAATTAAAAAGGAGATTTGATTTAATTCCAAACTTAGTAAATACAGTAAAAGGATATGCGAAACATGAAGAAAAAACACTAGAACAAGTGATTGAAGCAAGAAATAACTATAACAAAGCAACAACACAAGATGAGAAAATGGCAGCGAATAACGAACTTTCTCAAACATTGAGTCATTTATTTGCTGTAGCTGAAAATTATCCGGATTTAAAAGCCAACACAAATTTTCTAGAGCTTCAAACAGAGTTGCAAGATACAGAAAACAAAATAGCAATGGCTAGACAATTTTACAATGATACTGTACTTACCTTAAACAACAAAATTGAAATGTTCCCTTCCAATATCATTGCTGGATTATTTCATTTCAAAAAAGAAGAATTCTTCCAAGCTGTTGAAGAAGAAAGAGAAAACGTTAAAGTGGAATTCTAAGCTTACTAAAGGTAAGTTTTCTTTTTTAAGAAGGAGAGACTATGAAAAAAATTTGTTTTTTATTACTTTGTTTATTGTTGCCAGGTATCGTATCTGCGAGCACGGTAAACTATGATTTTGATTCTTTTTATGTTGATGCAGATATCTTGGAAAATGGTGACATGCACGTTAAAGAACTCATCGTACTAGACGGAACATTTCATGGATACGTTAGAGACCTTGTTTATGAAAACAGCCGTTTAGAACGTCATAATCCTGTAGATTTATCGAATGATGCAATATATAATGCCACGAATATCAAAGATATCAGCGTAAAAGCGAAAAAAATCGAATTAGAGGAAGTCTCTTTTGATATAATGGACGATACAGATTACACCATATTAACAAGAAATTATTATAAAGAAGAAGCCAAAAATACCGAATACGTAGAATCTAGTATTCAAAGTGGTAAATCATTACAAATGTTTTATGAAGCAGAGGATGAGGCAGTCGCGTTTTTAATAGAATACACTTTACAAGATGTCGTGGTATTACATAACGATGTTGCCGAAATGTACTGGACGTTTTTAGGGAGTGGCTTTGAAGATACCATCGAAGATGTAAAAATAAGAGTCCAATTACCAGAGGAAGATACGTCCGATTATTTTAGAATATGGGCTCATGGAGATATTACAGGAAATATTGATTTTCTAGATAGTCAAACCTTTTTAGCTAGCATAAAAAAAGTTTCTCCTGGCACAGAAATAGATATTCGTACAACATTTAACAAAGACTTTACTTCTGGAATAAGCGTTTCCAAACAAAGTGGAATGGAAGCATTTAATCAAATTATTGAAGTAGAAGAAGAACGTGCGCGTGTTGCCAACGAACAACGAGAACAAGCTCGTTTTATTCGCCAAGTAATTGAAATTCTTTGTACCATTTATATTGTATTACTAATTCTTTGGTGGATTTATGTATACATCCGCTTTGATAAAGAATATCAAAGTGATTTCAAAGAAGAATATTACCGAGAATTTATTGATGACTATAATGTCGAAGTAGTGGACTTTTTAATGAACAATACCATTACACCCAATGCGATGTCAGCTTCTATTTTAAATTTAATTTACAAAAAAAACATAAAAGTAGAAGAGTTACCTAGTAAGAAAAAGAAAGAGTATGAATTTACTCTTATAAATCGTGATAATGTGAATGATACCGAAGATGTTCTATTAGATTTCCTCTTTGAAAGTGTTGGAAAAAATAATAAATTTACAACCAAAGATTTAGAAAAATATGCTAAAAATCCTAAGACTATCAATAGTTTTCAAGCGAGTTATAATAATTGGGTAAGATGCGTAAAAAAAGATGCTGAAAGACAAAACTTCTTTGAAAAAAATGGCCTACCGATTATCTCATCTATTTTCTTCTTACTAATCGCTTTGTTTATTGTCCTAGCAACAGTTTATTTCAATGTCGATACTTGGATGCCCATCATCGTAATGGCATTATGCATAGTATTTTTAATCTATACGTTCCTAATCAAAAAGAGAACCAAAAAAGGACAAGAAGACTATGTTAGGTGGAAAGCCTTTAAACATTTCCTAAAAGACTTTGGTAGATTTGATATCAAAGAATTACCAGAAGTTTCTTTATGGGAACGGTATTTAGTATATGCAACCGTCTTTGGACTTGCCGATGAAGTAGAAAAGTCTATGAATGTTAAAATCTCTGAGATGCCCGAATCTATGTACACTGTGTATCCGACATGGCTAGATTTCCATATTGCATATATGGTCCATCATAGTATTACTACTAGTGTAGCTTCGAATACTACTGCCATAGTAAACTCCCGTATTGCAAATAGCTCTAATAGTAGTGGGGCAGGTTTTGGTGGAGGATTTTCTTCTGGTGGTGGCTTCGGCGGCGGAGGCGGAGGCGGCCATGGTTTTTAAAAAAAGTGGTGAATATTCATCATTTTTTTATATAACCGGAAAGTAATACAATACCTCATGATTTACTGTTGACAAACATGCGTTCGTATTATATAATCTTGTTAATCAAAGAGGTGATGCAAC
>DVHP01000047.1 GCA_018711945.1 Candidatus Ventrenecus avicola | reverse complement strand
GGTCGATTTAAATTCGGAAATCCGAAATGAATATCCGGATTTCAAAAAACAGGCATATTTGTTTGCCTATTTTTTGGTGATAATGAAGTTCATATCAAGTTCATCTAATGGGATGTGTTTTAAATTTAATTTGCTTAAAATTTCTGCTCCAAAATAATTTTCAAATAGCTGTAAGGGAGTCTTGAAATTAAATTTTATTCTAGGATAACTATTTAAACGATTTATAATATCAATGACATCTTCATCTGATAATTTTGAAATATCTGCTCCTTTTTGGATTAGCCATCGAAGTAAAATATGATTGTTTTCAACATGAGGTTTTTCATAAGAGGCATAGGTGTGTGTGTAATGAATAGAAAAACGTTTTTTTATATCAGAGTATACAGATTTTTCTAGTCCATTAAAATCAAGAAATTCCACACCATTATCAGGAATGACTTTACGAAAGATCACATAAAAATCCTTTTCAAGTACTTCTTCTAAATGATCTAGTTGTTTAATAATTTCTTTTTGGGTCTTGCTTTTTATTTTGAAAGCTAGCATAAGAGAAAATGCTGGAATCATGATAGTAAATAATAAATGACCCCCTTTGATTCCTTCCACTGTATCTATTTCTACAATTCCTAGAGGCCTTGTGTTTCTTTCTTCTTCTGTTAAATTTTCTATGCTTCTTCCGTTTAATTGATGCCCTTTTACAGTATTTCTTTTCTCACTATTTGTCCCATATCTTACACGTGATACTTTATTTCTTAGATCTAAATTACAGCAGTCTAATAATCCTTTGTTGATATAATTATAAAGTGTAGGAACAGAAATTTTAAACATTGAAAACTTTTCAGGTAAAGTATGTAAAATGATTTCTGGCGAGATTTTTCTCTTAATTAAATTAGCAATATAATGTTTAAATTCTTCGGGAAAAGAATCAATTTTTAAATCCATTTGAGAAACTCTTTGAACTGCTTGATGTTTTTTGACGGCTGTTTCAGCATGATATCTTATTTTTACTTTTTTGCATTTTAAAAGTAATTCGCATCCATTGCAAACGTGGTGATTTTTCTTTAACAGCTCACAATCTATATTTACTGCATAGTTGGGACAAAGTTTTACCGCAAGACTACAATATTTACAACTAGAACATCTTGTTTGATCCAGTATATTCTCACATAAATATTTCTGATGACATTTTTCTTTGTTTAAACAGTGAGAACATTTTCTTTCTTTTCCAAAGAATGAAGAATACTTTTTTACTTCTTTGCGAATAGTACTTTCATCTTTGGATAAAATCCTACCTATTTCAGAGTAACCTTTCTTTTGATTTAGATAGAACTCGATATTTCCAAGTTCCAATTGTGTTAGATTTTTGTTAGAATAATTACGACTCATATATTACCTCCTTTTATTCTGACAATTTTATTTTAAAGGATAGGAAATATATGAGTCTATTACTATTTATTAATTCGGATTTCCAAATTTAAATTTTATATGATTTCGGATTTCTACATTTTAATTAACTCTGATGGTTTTTTTGTTGTCTAACATTTTTTCTTGTGTTATAATCATTTTAGAATAAATAGAGAGTAGGAGAAGATATGAATCAGGAGAAAAATCAAAACAAGAAAATAAGCGAACCAACAACAGATTTAGAAGAGCAATACCAAGAACTACTAAAAGAAGAAAAGAAAAAAGAAAAAAGAAGAACAATTATTGTAATTATCATTTGTTTGTTATTACTATTTCTTGCTGTTTTTGGTGCAACATTTGCATATGTAAAAATGAATGGAATTGGTACTGGTGGAAGATGTACACTAAATTGTGATTTAGATGGTGACGGAAAATGCGATCTCAATTGCGACACCGATGGTGATGGAATAGCTGATTTAAACATTGATTTAGATGGAGACAATGTTTGCGATGTTAACTGTGATGTTGATGGGGATGGCATTCCAGACACAAATATTGACTACATGGGAGATAACATTCCGAGATTTAACATTGATACTAATGGTGACGGTATCCCAGATTTAAATCTAATGAATCAAGGTGGAAATAACTACACTAATATTAATGTGGATACCGATGGGGATGGCACTCCAGATGTCAACATTGACCTAGATGGCGACGGCAAGCCTGATCTAAATATTGATTATGGAAATAATGAGACACCAACATTTAACGTAGATACAGATGGCGATGGCCAACCAGATGAAAATTTAATGAATCAAGATACAAATAATGATGGCGTTTGTGACTTAAACTGTGATACAGACGATGATGGATGGCCTGAAGTAAACATTGACTTGGATGGCGATGGAACGCCTGATGTAAATATTGACACAGATAATGATGGCAAACCAAATATCGATATTGATATTGATAAAGACGGAGAGCCTGATATTGCAGTGGATACTAATGGTGATGGCACTCCAGATGAGAATCTTATGAATCAAGATACGAACAGCGATGGTGTGTGCGACATCAACTGTGATACTGATGATGATGGGTTCCCTGAAATAAATATTGATATCGATGGCGACGGAACACCAGATATAAATATTGATACAGATGGAGACGGACGTCCGAATACCGATATTGATATCAACGAAGATGGGAAACCAGATATAAACATTGATACCAATGGGGACGGCACTCCTGATATAAATATTGATACAAATGGTGATGGAACACCTGACAAAAACATCGATTCTAATAATGATGGATACTCTGATACAGAAATCGACGAGAGTACAAGCTGCAAATTAAACTGTGATACCGATAAAGATGGTCATCCAGATATCAATATCGATTTAGATGGAGATGGTACCCCTGATATTAATATTGACTTAGATGGCGATGGCGATGCAGATATTAACATTGATTTAGATGGCGATACAATCCCAGACTTAAATGTGGATACCGATGGTGACAATAATCCAGATGTCAATATCGATACCGATGGTGATAATAAACCAGATATAAATATTGACTATTCTGGCAACAAAGAACCAACATTTAATGAAGATACAGATGGGGATGGCACTCCAGATGAAAATTTGACCAATCAAGATACGAATGGCGATGGCAAATGCGACATAAACTGTGATACTAATGACGATGGCTGGCCAGATACCAATATTGATATTGATGGGGATGGCGATCCAGATGTAAATATAGATACCGATGGTGACGGCAAGCCAGATATTGATATTGATGTAGACGGTGATGGAGAACCAGATATTAATGTTGATACAGATGGTGATGGCGATCCAGATGAGAATCTTATGAATCAAGATACCAATGGCGATGGCAAATGTGATATAAACTGTGATACCGATGGCGATGGATTCCCAGATATTAACATTGATGTAGACGGAGATGGTGACCCTGACATAAATATTGATACCGATGGTGATGGAAATCCTGACAAAAATATCGATTATGACAACAATGGAACTTGCGATAAAAATTGTGATACCTCAGATGGAGGATTGCTAGATATTACAGCAGAAGAAAATGCTCCTATCCTATATGTTTCCAATCAACAGAGCTTGGTTGCTGAAAATATCACTCCTGGATGGACCGGGTCTCAATCACTACAAATTAATAACCAAAGTAATATGACATTATCTTATAGTATCAGATTTACAAATGTCACAAATGATTTTAATCCTACAAATGAATTTGTATATTCTGTAAGAAGAGATGGAGTGAGTGTTGTAAATGAAACACCTTGCCCAACAAATGATTCCTACATTGTCTATAATGTAATCATTCCTGCTCATACATCTTATACATATGAACTTAGCTATCATTTTATTGAAACAGGAGTAAATCAAAACAATCAAATGGGTAAAACATTTAAAGCAGCAATTGAAGTTCAAACAAATTAAAGAATAAAGCAGAGAATTTTTGAGAATCTCTTGCTTTTCTTTTGCCTATTTTTTCAAAAATCAAGCAAGAAAAAAGATTGAAGAACTTGTAATTCGACGTATTTTTTTATATAATGTGTACAGAGTAAAGAATAAGAGAGGTTTTAGTATGAATACCAAGAAAGAGAAGTTACATTCATTTACAAACATTTTAAAATTTATATCTGGTATTATTTCTTGGACAATATTAGTAATATTAGTAATTGTAGCAGGGTTTTTATTATATTATTTTGTATCAGTAAGATTATATGCCCAAAAAGGAGAAGCTTATAAACCAGCGTTTTCCCTATATACAATTTTATCACCAAGTATGGAACCCAACATTAATGTCTACGATGTAATATTTGATGTAAATGTTGATTCTCCAGAAAAAATAAAAGAAGGCGATGTAATCACTTTTACATCTACCGCGACACTGACAAGAGGAATGACGATTACTCATAGAGTAGTCCAAGTAATTCAAGATGAAAATGGTTACTCTTATATGACCAAAGGAGATAACAACCTAGCTAATGATGGAGCTGCAGTTCCATATGAAAATGTCTTAGGCAAAGTATTATTCCGAATTCCTCAATTAGGTCGTGTTCAGGAGTTTTTAGGAACAAGAGGCGGATGGCTTATCGTTGTTGTTATCCCAGCGCTTATTATCATTATCAGTGATATTTTAAAGATTTTTAGATTAAAAACTGCTAAAAATCAAGTAGAAAATTATGAACAGAAAGAGCTTGTCAAAAAGAAAGAAGAACAAGAAAGAAAAGAAAAAATTAAAGAGAAACTCCTAGAAAAATATGAGGATAAGAAATCTCTTCAAGATGAGTCTGATGCTGTAACACCAGAAGAAAGGAAAGAAGAAAATATTTCAACTAAAAACGATAATGCTTTTGATGAATTTATGATATTTAAAAATGATAATGAAGAGCAACCAAAAGACTTGATAGAAAAAGAAGAAATTACAGCAGAAAAAGAAAATAAATATCAAGATGTAAAAGAAAAAATCGAAGAACAAAAACGAGATTTACCAAGAAGAAAAGAAGAGGACGAAGAAAAAGAAAAACAGATAAGGGAAGAAGTAGAAATTTCTTCTATAGAACTTCCAAAATTAAAAACAGAAGAAAAAAAGCCTAAACCAACTTCAAATAATAAAAAAACAACTTCAAATCAAAATCATAAAAAACGCAAAAGCAATAATTATAAGAAAAAAACCAAAAGATAAGTTCTTTGGCAAGAAAGTTATATCACGAAAGATATAGCTTTTTTTAAATCTCTTCTGAATTTAAAAACAACAAATTTGCATTTTAAGTAAATTTGTGATAGGATATGCCCCAATAAATCAATTTAAGGGGGTTGTAAGAATGAGAACAATTAACAAAATAATTAGAAGAAAAATTGTGGAAATCACGATTTGTCTAGCTATAATAATTTGTAGTGCTGGATTGTGGGGATTTTGGCAAAATGAAAATATTGCTTATGCGAAAACGTATGATACAACAAGTTATGCCTACGTAAATGTGTCACAATATCAAAATTATGAAATGGTTCCAATGAAAGATCAAGAAGCTTTAAAATACCTATATCCGATGAAAGTGACCTTAGAAAAAAACATCATATCAGAAACACATTACATTTTAGCAATGCGTGTTGCAAAAAGTTCAAATATGGATTTATCATCAATAAAATTATCCATAGATAATCAAGTATATTTCTTGCAAGACCGTTTCTATAAAGAAGATAATACATATATTTATTACCTAATTGATGAAGGAGGATTAAAAGAACCAACGAAAGAATACTACTTGAATATCTGGTTAGATGAGAATGCTTCTAAGACACACCAAAAACAAATGTTTCGGTATGATTTTATCAATTTAGAATTAAATGAAGAATTAGCCATGCTTTAATTCTTTTTTGATTATGAAAAAAGAATGTTAGCCATAATATAACAAGGATAGTAAAAATGGGATTTCTTGTCTTCGTATAAAATTAATGCTAAAATGGATAAGGGCAAATTATTAACTTTATAAAAGAGGAGTTAGGAGGAGAAAAAATGTTTGAATTAGTTTCCAAATACAAACCAAGTGGTGACCAACCAAAGGCCATCGAAGAATTAGTAACGGGCATTAAAGAAGGAAAAAAAGAACAAGTGTTATTAGGGGCAACCGGAACAGGAAAAACCTTTACTATAGCTAATGTAATTGCTAAAACAAATAAACCCACTCTAGTACTTGCACATAATAAAACATTAGCAGGTCAACTTTATTCCGAATTAAAAGAACTGTTTCCTAATAACCATGTCGAATATTTTGTCTCTTATTATGATTATTATCAACCAGAAGCTTATGTTCCATCGAGTGATACTTATATTGAAAAAGATTCATCGATTAATGATGAAATCGATGAACTACGACATTCTGCTACAAGTGCTTTAATTAATTATACGGACACCATTGTCGTATCCAGTGTCTCTTGTATTTACGGTATAGGAGAAAAAGAAGAATACAAACAAAAAATGCTGATTTTAACAATTGGCGATACGATAAGAAGAAACGATATCATCAATAAATTAATTGATATGACATACGAAAGAAATGATATTGATTTCCGTCGTGGAACCTTTAGAGTACGTGGCGACATCATAGATATTGTACCCGTAAACGAACATACCAGTGGTATTAGAATTGAACTATTTGGTGATGAAATTGACGCAATTCGTAAATTTGATCCAGTGACTGGAGCCATCACGAAAAACGTCAAAAGTATCACGATTTCTCCAGCGAGTCACTTCGTAACAAGTGATGAAAAAATGCAAGAGGCCATTAGAAGAATAGAAAGCGAATTAGAAACTAGATTAGAAGAATTAAAGAGTCAAAACAAATTAATCGAAGAACAACGCTTACGAGAAAGAACCAAATATGACATTGAAATGTTAAAAGAAACTGGCTTTTGTAGTGGTGTTGAAAACTATTCCCGCCACCTAGCACTAAGAGAAGCAGGGGAAACACCAACTTGTTTAATTGATTTCTTTCCAAAAGACTTTCTTCTAGTAGTCGATGAGTCTCATGTAACCCTTCCTCAAGTAAGAGGAATGTACAATGGCGACAGAATGCGAAAGACAACATTAGTAGAATATGGCTTCCGTCTTCCAAGTGCCCTAGATAATAGACCGTTAACCTTTGAAGAATTTGAGTCAAAAATCAATCAAGCCATTTATGTCTCTGCAACGCCAGGAGATTATGAGTTAGAAAAAGTACATGGCAAATATGTCGAAGAAATTATTAGACCAACTGGCCTATTAGATCCAACGATTGAGGTCAAAAAAACCGAAGGCCAAATTGATGACATAATAAATGAAATTAGAGAAAGAAAAGCCAAAAATGAACGTGTCTTAATCACAACTCTAACCATTCGCATGAGTGAAGAATTAACGAACTATTTAAAAGAAATGAATATCAAAGTGGCTTATCTACATAATGAAATCAAAACGTTAGAAAGATTAAAAATTATTCATGATTTAAGAGCAGGAATTTACGATGTTGTCGTGGGAATAAACCTTTTAAGAGAAGGAATCGATATTCCAGAAGTGAGTCTCATTTGCATACTAGATGCGGATAAACAAGGGTTCCTAAGAAGTACTAGAAGTCTTGTCCAAACAATTGGAAGATGTGCGAGAAATGCGCATGGTCATGTCATTATGTATGCCGATACTTATAGTGACGCGATGAATGAAGCAATTACCGAAACCAAAAGACGGCGTACAATTCAAGAAGCATACAATAAAGAACATGGAATAACACCAAAAACGATTCAAAAAGAAATCACTGAGGTCGTAACCAATGAAATCAAAGAAAAAGCAAGCAAAAAAACAATTAGCAAAAAAGAAAAAACAGATATCGTAAGAAATCTCGAAAAAGAAATGCAAGAAGCTGCCAAGAATTTAGATTTCGAACGCGCTATGGAACTTAGAGACATCATTTTTGAAATGAAAAGTGAGTAAAAATTGACGAAAAAATTAAGTTTATGATATAGTTAATAAATGGGGAGTGAGTTATTATGAAAAAAATACCAACTTTAGTCTTTGGACACAGAAATCCTGACACTGATAGTGTGTGTTCCGCGATTGCTATGTCTTATTTAAAAAATGAGTTAGGAGACAATACGAGTCCAAGAGTTATTGGACATATAAATAAAGAAAGCCAATTCGTCTTAAATTACTTTGGGATAAAAGAACCAGAATATTTAAACAACGTTAAAGTACAACTCCGTAATGTTCATTATAATAAAGGAGTAAAATTAAAAGAAACTGCTTCTATTAAAGAAGTGGTCGATTATATTCAAGAAAAACATTGTACGGCAGTACCAATCGTTGATGACAAAAATCATTTGGTCAGTTTAATTACCTTAAAAGAAATTGCAATGCTTTTCATTGAGCAATCAAGAGAACACTTAAATACCAATTATGAACACATACTACATGCCTTAAATGGAAGAGAAATTTTAAAATTTCATGATGAGTTTGATGGGAACATGGTTGCTGGTAGTTATAAAAGCGAAACATTTATTGAATCCGCTCAATTAAACAAAGACGATATTTTAATCGTTGGAAACCGTGCGAAAGTAATTAAACATGGAATCAATTGCAAAATTTCTTTATTAGTGTTGACAAACAACTTTGACCTGCCAGAAGATTTACTAGAGCTAGCAAAACAAAATCATATCAGCGTAATATCAAGTTCTATGGATACTTATAATACTTGTAATGCTATTAACTTAAGTAATTATGTAAAGACAATATTGATTAACAGAAGTCCAGCAGTCGTTCAAGAATTAGACTACTTAACAGACTTTGTTGCCGAAGCAACTCGTTTAGGTTTTACCAACTATCCAATTTTAAATAAGAAAAATGAGTGCCTTGGTTTAATTAGAATTACAGATATTGGAAAATACGACAAAAAAGATGTCATTCTAGTAGATCATAACAACTTAGAACAAAGTGTTCCGGGAATAGATGAAGCAAATATTGTAGAAATTATTGATCATCATAACTTAGGAGCAATAGGAACCTCTGTACCAATCAACTTCCGTAGTATGCCAGTTGGTTGTACTTGCACCATTTTATACAATCTATATAAAGAGTATAAAATAAATATTCCAAAGGAAATTGCTGGTTTAATGTTATCTGCTATTTTATCTGATACTTTAATATTAAAGAGTCCAACGACTACCGAAAGAGATGTCGAAGCAGTAAAAAACTTAGCAAATATCGCTGGAGTAGATTATAAAAAATATGGTTATGAAATGTTAAAGAAAGGAAGTTCGATTGAAGGCCTCACTGTCGAAGAATTGATTTATCAAGATTTCAAATCTTACAAAGTAGGAAATACTTCTCTAGGAATTAGCCAAGTAATCACTATGGATTTTGATTCCTTAAAAGAACACATTAATGAATATGTAGAAAAACTAGATGAAATTGCCGAGAGAGATTATTCTACTGTCACATTATTTATCACAGATATTGTAGAAAATGGCTCTTACGTTCTGTATAATACTGAAGCAAAACATATTATTGAAGATAGCTTTGATTTAAGAGAAGTGGAAGAGGGAACATTTATTCCAGATTTAGTATCCAGAAAAAAACAAATGCTACCACAAATTATGGAAACATTAGAGAAAATTGGCTAATCTAAAAAAACATTCTTTTAAAAAAAGAATTTGAAAAAACTGTCGTCTGACAGTTTTTTTGGATGATTTTTAAGTATTAAATTTTTAATTTTTCTTTTTCTTATTTAATAGAACAAATGCTACAATTGCACAAACAACTAAGATGCCAATTATAATATACATAACCGTATTATTACTAAAAGCAAATTCATAAGAAATAGTGTCAAGACTTTGAGTTAAATCCCAAGTAAGTGTCTTTCCATCTTCACTTACTTCTGTAGCATTATTACTAATAGATTCACTAGGTAAATGAACAATATATTTCACGTTATATGTAATATCGTATCCTTCCGTATCGCTAGTATCTACAGGCTCTCCAGCTTCAAATTCTGTAAAATAATTGTTTCCACGTTTTTGAAACATAATCAAATTCTCATTGGTAGTTCCATCATCTAAAGTGAAAGTAATTTCATCTCCAGTGATAGTATCAATATTTCCTAATTCTTTCGTATATTGATATCCTTTAAGTCCTTCTGGTGTTTCATAACGTTCTTTAGTAAATCCTTCGTAGTCAAAATCAGCTTCTTCTTCAAACATTGAATCAACCATTTGCCACTTTTCTTCTTCTGTGTAAGTGGTTCCTTCTTCACCCATGTTTTCCATAGAAAGCATACCCTCTACCATTTCATTATCTACCGCGATAATAATTCTTTGAGTAACATTTTTGTTACTAGAAATTGTAGTTTCATAATGCGCTACCATCTCGCAGCCACTTGCTAAAAGCACTACTAAACTTAAAGCAAGAAAATACTTTAACTTCTTCATACAAACTCCTTTTCTTTAAATCATCCTAATTTTATTATAGGAAATGTCATAAGAAAAGGCAACTAATATTTTTTAATTTCTTAAGGAAGAAAGTTTACGTGAAAATAACAAACAATTGAGTGAAACATTGATTTTTAAAAAAAGATGTGATAGCATAACAATACAATAAAAAAAGGAGTGAAAATTATGACAAGAACAGAGGAATTAATTCAAAAATTACAAAATCTTCTTATAAGAATCCAAGAAAAACCATTAAAAAAATCAAGTTATACAATAGGTTATTATAAGCGTTTTTCATATTCTTTTGGAGAAAATATAAATTGTATCAAAGATTTTATAACTTCTATTTCGGATATACTAGATGAAAAAAGTTATGAAGATATAAAAAAAGATTACAATGAAATATTAAATCTAACAGAAATGGCAATTACTATATTTGAGAAAAATTTCATAGATACGAATGGAAACTTAAAGTCTATTCCAATTCTGACAGAGAAAATGGCTCCGGTATTTCAGCTAGAATCTATAGAATCATTGATTCAGAAAATAACTAGAAAAAATAAAAAGAAAATAGAAAAAATGAATATAGAAAAAAAGGAAGATTTTGTTTCATTAGAAGAAGAAAAAATAAAAGAAAGTCTTTACTCACCAGAGGTAGCTTCCGACGTATCTTTCTATTTATATTATCAAGATTGGACACACTACTTAAGTATGGACAACATTTCCCATGGATACCAAAAAGGTAGTTTTAATGCTAACTTATTAATGTATGTTTTAGAAAACAATTTCAATTATAATACATATTTACACTTATCAGTTTGTTTAGAGGAAGATTACGATTTAAAAATCACAGATTTTTATCGTCAAGAATGCCAAGAGGATTTCTGGCTATTGGATAATGCAAAATTGATTCAAAGTATGATGAGTGATGAGCATTTAAGTCAAATGGATACATCTTTATTAAGAGAATCTAAGAATGTATTAACCAAATTGTTAATAGAAAGTATAGATAATTCGGGAGTAAGAGCAAACATTGATGAAAAAGAAGTAAAAGACGATATAGCCAAATTAAAAAGACAGTTACACAAAAGGAAAGAAACCATTTAAATAATAATTTTCATATACTAATTTTCTTGTAATTTTAAAATTTCTTGTTTTGAAAGATCAGTAGATTTCATAATTGTAGAAATATCAATGTTTAAACCTTATAAATTCCTAGCTTTCTTAACCTCTTTTTTTAGGGGACTTTTTGCCTTCTACTATAATTATTCTAGGAAAAAGTAGAATTTCTTTTTTTGAAAGAAATTTTTTAAAATTACTTTTTCTTTACTAAAAATAAAAAGATGGGTTATACTAAGAAAGAGGTAAGGTATATGATTGCATTGATTACAGGAGCAAGTTCCGGAATAGGACGAGATATGGCTCGTTATCTTGGAAGGAAAAACATTGATTTAATTTTAGTAGCCAGAAGAAAAGAAAGATTAGAAGCATTAAAAAAAGAATTAGAAGTTTCTGTAGAAATTGTTGAGCTAAACTTATTAAAAAAAGAAAATCTTTATAAATTATTTAAAAAATATCAAAATAAAAAAACAGACATTCTAATTAATAATGCTGGATTTGGTTTGTTTGGAGAGTTTCTAGAAACAGATTTAGATAGAGAACTAGAAATGATAGATTTAAACGTTGTTGCCTATCATGTATTAACAAAACTCTTTTTACAAAAAATGAACAAAGAAGGTGGAGGTTACATTCTAAATGTTTGTAGTAGTGCAGGATTTCTTGCTGGACCAAGGCTTGCTACATATTATGCTACCAAAAACTATATTTTAAAACTTACGATGGCAATTCATGAAGAATTAAGACATAAAAATAGTAAGGTAACTATAAGTGCTCTTTGTCCAGGACCAGTCAATACAGAATTTAATAAAGTAGCCCATGGTGGCTTTAAAGTAAGTGGTGCCAGTAGCGAATATATAGCGAAATACGGAATTGATAAATTATTTCAAAAAAAACTGATTATAGTACCAACTCTCTCTATGAAACTAGGACTCTTTTTTGCTAGATTCCTTCCATGGAGTGTCCTTCTAAAAATAACATATCAAATACAATTTAGGAAAACAAAATAAAAGTTTTCTTTTTTTGTCGATACAATGATATAATAGTTTTAGGGATGATGGTTATGAGAAAGCTATTAAGAAAATTTATATTTGCTATATTATGTATGATACCTGTGATGGTACAAGCGGAGTCAGGAATAGAAAATTTTTATGTCAATGCCGTCTTAGAAGAAAATGGCGATTTAACAGTCGAAGAGTACTTCTATATGAACGGTGAATTTAATGGAATGGAAAGAGAAATTTTATTCCAAAACGAAGATTTATACGAATTTCATCCAGAATTAGAATATTATGGAGGTAGCAAACTTCATAATGGGTCTGGTATAGAACTAGAAGAAATAAGAGGGTTACCAATTGACGAAAATTTTGATTTTTCGCGTGTGAAAGGAACTTTATTTGAAGAAGTTACCAGTGCTGGTATTGGGGATTATGGTGTTTATACAGTCGATAGTGATACCGATGGCGACATCTATATGATTTATCTTCCTGATAACAAACAAGAAGCATTTTACATAAAATATACTTTAAAAAATATGGCTGTTGTTCATGAAGATGTTGGAGAACTTTTTTGGAATGTCATGGGCGATACCTTGTCCGAATCGATAGGTACATTAAAAGTAAAAATAACTTTTCCAAATAACAACAACGAGTTCCGTGTTTGGGCTCATGGTCCATTAAATGGAGTCATTCAAAAAACAAGCAACCAAGTGTTAGAAGCAGAAGTAGAAAACGTAAGATCTTATCAAGCTGTCGATATGCGAGCTGTCTTTGATAAATCCGTTATCCCAAATTCTTCAAAATTAACTCATGTAAATGCGTTGGACAAAATCCTGAATTTCGAGGAAAATCAGGCCAACCAAGCAAACTATGAACGAGCTCAAGAAGAATATCAAAATCAAGAAAAAGCATATGAAGAAATAGAATACTGTGAAAAATATCCAAGTCGCTCTTGTTATAACCGTGCTCATGAATATGTTTTACGCGTAACTAACGAAGAAGTATTGATAGATTTAGGGAAAAAACTATCAGATTTAAAGAAAATCGTCACGGAACAAGAAGAAACAGATGCCAAAACCTATACAGAATACGCGGTAGAAGAACCAGATTATTATTGGTATAGTTCTGCTATGGAAGCTGTAAGTATCCTAGAAAATGAAGAATTAAAAAATAGTCTTCTAGAACAACTAGTGCCAGTAAGAGAAGCATTAGAACAAGAAGAAACAACCAAAAATAACATAGCGATTACTATTTCTATAATGGCCACTATCATAATAATCGGTGGCTGCATCGTTATTTACTTAAAATGCGATAAAGAAGAAAAAGTAGACTTTTCTCATAAATATATGCGGGACTTTCCAGATGATTTTTCTCCATCAACCGTAGAATATTTATTTAAAAAGAAAATAACAGAAAACTCTGTATCAGCAGAAATTCTCTATTTAATATATAAAAAAGTAATCAAAGCTGAAGAAGACAAAGAAAGAAAAGATATCCATTTAACCAAAAATGGCTTAAATATGGAAAATTTAAACGATAAAGAACAAGCAATTTTAGATTTCCTCTTTGGATCTTCTAGCAGTATCTATTTAAAGACGTTAAAAAAGAAAGCCAAAACATCAAACGGACGGACTTTCTTAAAGAAATGGGAAAAAATGAATACCAAAATGGAAAACGAAGCTCTTGCCGAAAAATTATTCGTCGGAGAACATCAAAATATCGAAAAGAAAAAAACAACATCAAATCCAGTAATTCCATTTATTGCTATAATGGTATTAATGATTTTCCTATCTATTTTAGGACCAGTTGCCATCCTATTGTTTATCGTTTTTTGCATTTTTTGGGCACGCCGAACAAAGAAAAACGGTGTTTCAGAAAACAAAAAAAGTATCGAATATCGTACAAAAAACATAACAAGAATTATTGCAATTGTCATCTTAATATTCTCTAGTATAGGACTCATTTACTTAGGAGTTACAAATCACTTTGTTTACAACGCAATTCCATTTTTCGTAGTAACTATAATAAGTGCTATCATCTTACTAATTTATACATTTATTGCTAGAAAAAGAACAACAAAAGGAGCAATGGAATATGTGCGTTGGGTAGCCTTTAAACGCTTCTTAAAAGACTTTGGACGAATGGACGAAAAAGAATTACCAGAAGTAGCTCTTTGGGAAAAATATCTAGTCTATGCAGTCGTTCTAGGTTGTGCAAAAAAACTATCTAAAACAATGAAAATAAAAATGGAAACAATGAATATTGATAGTTCCATAACCTTTGACCCATATACATTTACTCACTTTGCAGTCATCTCCCATGCCGTATCTTCTTCCGTTCATAGTGCGCATGCTGCATCGAGTGTATCATCAAGTGGTGGATCTAGTTGGTCTAGCGGTTCAGGTGGAGGAGGAGGCTTCTCCGGTGGCGGTGGCGCAGGCGGCGGAGGCGGCGGAGGTGGCCGTTTCTAAAATACTTGGTTTATGAAAAAAAATGTGATACATTAATATTAGAAAAAATTTATTTTAGGAGGTACATAAATGGAAAATGAACAAGAATTATTAGAAGCATTAAGCAATTGCGATATAGGAGAGTTAACAGAAATGATGCTACTATTAGAAGATGAGGTGAGTGGCAACCTCAAAGATTGCTTAACCGCATATGATTTAGAACAATTAGAAGTAATTGCTAGTAATTTGCTTGATGGTTCAGAGTTTATGAACTTATCAAAAGGAAAATTAATCGAAAAAATCGTAAAAGAAATTTATAAACTACTAGAAAACAACTTAGCAAGTTTACCACAAGAAATATTAGAAGATATCGAAAAATTGATAAAAAATCCAAACTATAAAATTGAAAACAAATATCTTTTAGCAATAGGACTTGTTTTTGGGTATTATGATGAGGATGATAATGTTATCTATTATATTCCAGAAGATGTTAAACAGTTATTCGAACAAAATATCAGCAAAGAGGTAAAAGAAGATTCCTTAACTTCCCAAATAGAATTGTATATCCAAGTAGGCCATATCTGTTATGGTATAGTTCCTAAACAAGAACTACTATATTTAGCTGACTCAAATAACAAAAAACAAATAGAAGAAATTTTAAAAAAACGTGCCGAAGAACAAGAAACCATAAAAAAAGGAAAAGAAGAGTTCTATTTGCCACTTGCAACTTCGGTTCCAGAAGAACTAAAAGGGTTAGAAATTACACCGATTTTATTACCCATGAAAACACTAGTTTTTTACTGCATGAGATTAATGAGTGATTTAAAAAGAATCGAAGAAGTAATAAAAAATGTAGAAGACGACTTTATTGAAAAAGCAACACGCGCCTTAGTAACGGAACCAAAAAAAGTATCTGAGTTAGTAGATTATTTTAGCAAAATATATAGTCTAAATCTAAAAAATGCTTTAAAGCTTCAAGAGATAATCGAAAGTATGGATTACATTCGTTACTGGAGTTTAGGCGGAAGAACAATAGAAGAAGAAAAAGCATTATCTTATTATTTACCGCAACAGCCATCAGATACATCATTAAAAACATGTTTAAAAGGCCTTCCAAAGGACAAACTAGAAGAACTAACCAAACGATACGATGTCACATCATTAGAAGAACTAGAACAGAAAATTATTGAGTATTTTAAGGAGAATCAAGAAGAGTTACTAGATGTAGATCCTTTAGAATTTCTAGATTTAGATCACGAAAATTACGAAGAAATGTGTTGTGATCCATTATTAATCACTCGCGGATGTGTCTTTGTCTATCAAACAAAAAATGCCAAAAAACTATTAATACCAGCAGAAATAAAAACAGAATTGAAAATATATAATGAGGAATATGAAGAGGAACAATTGAACTTAGATTTGGAAGGGTATATTAATATATATCTTTACTCTAATGGTGTAATTCCTAAAAAAGTATTACAACAAATTCTAAAAGAACACCACGGATTTAAATATACCATAAAAGAGTTAGATGAACTAGTAAAACAAGAAGAGGGAAAATCCATTAAAGATTATTACAGTATAGCATTTGATCGTTTTAATGAAGATATGCAAGCATTAATCAACGAAAAAGAACGTCATCCTTATAAAATAGCAAAAGAAAAAGATTATGGATTCTTATCTTTAATGGGACATTTCCATGATGATTTAGAAGATGCTTTGACGGATACTTCATTTAAAGACGAACTAATTAGTACTATTATTTATATGCTTCATTATGGATTATTCGACGAAACCTTTTTGAAAGAATTTGTTCGAGAGCAACATGTGAGTATCCCTAAAAATACTTGGAAAGAATTAATCTCAGTAATAAAAAAATATAAAAATGATATACCACTGTGGCCAAGAAATGGCTATTCTTATAAAGAATTGAATTCTCAATCAAAAGCGAAAAAAGTAGGTCGTAACGAGCCTTGCGTTTGTGGTAGTGGAAAAAAATATAAGCATTGCTGTGGCAAATAGCTTATAAAATAAGGGATTGCGAGGGTTTCAAAAATTACAAAAAATAATAAATATGTTTTCAAAATAAGGGAAAATTTTAAGTCAGCATTTGTTTGCTAGCATTTTGTTTAATGTAATTGCACGTTCGTAAAGTAATGAATGGTTCAAGAAGTGGATTTATTAAAATAATTAAAATAAGTTAAATGTCGAGATTTATGGTATAATGTTTAGTTTTTTATGGCACATTTTGAGCAAGC
>DVHP01000046.1 GCA_018711945.1 Candidatus Ventrenecus avicola | reverse complement strand
TATTTATTGATTTACTTTTTTCCTGAGCCATTTGTCAAAACAATTACAGAACAAACTGAGGTGCGTAATGTTACTGTTACCGATACAGGAATAGCAGATGCTGTTGATAAGCTTTATGATGCAGTGGTTGTTGTAAAGACTTATGTAGATGGGCAACTTTATGCAACTGGGACTGGTTTTGTATATAAAGAAGATGGTGATACAGCTTATATTTTAACGAATAACCATGTTATTGAAGGTGGCGATGAAATTTATGTGGAGTTTACCGATGGTTCTAATGTTATTACTACAGTAGAAGGTAGTGATAGTTATTCTGATATTGCAGTGTTATCAGTGGATTCTTCTTATGTTACAACAGTTGCTCAGATTGGTAGTAGTGAAGAAGCTAGAGTAGGAGATACTGTGTTTACTGTGGGAGCTCCAATTGATTCTAGTACTTATTCTGGTACTGTTACACGTGGTATTGTATCTGGTAAAAATCGTTTAGTTAGTGTTTCATCAAGTAATAGTGGTACTTCTGATATGATGATGAGTGTTTTACAAACTGATGCCGCAATTAATTCTGGAAATTCCGGTGGACCTCTTGCAAATGCGAATGGTGAAGTGATTGGTATTACTTCATTAAAGCTATCTTCTGGAAGTACGACTTCTGCAAGTATTGAAGGTATGGGATTTGCGATTCCAATTGAAACAGCGTTAGATTATGCAGAAAAATTGGAACGTGGTGAAACGATAGAAAGACCTCAATTAGGTATCAGTATGAGAAATTTATCTGACGCGATGTATTATCATTATCAGGAATTACGTAATATCGATATTGATGCTGGAGTGTATGTAGAAGAAGTTACAAGTGGTAGTCCGGCTGCTGATGCTGGTATTCGTGTTGGCGATATTATTATTTCAGCTGATGGGAAAGATGTTGATAATTTAGCTTATTTAAGATATTTGTTATATACACATGATGTTGGAGATACGATGGAACTTACAATTTATCGTAACGGAGATGAAGTAAATTTAACTGTTACTTTGGATCAGGCTGCTAGTTAATGTTATAAGGATAACTTTGGTTATTCTTTTTTTTGCTTTAATTTCTGATAAAAAAAGAATAGAAATTCTCTTTTCTACTCTTCTTCTAAGTATTTTTGTAAGGCATTAGCTATTGCGTTTGCATAACCATTCTGGTTGCTTATCATATTTTGTAAGTCTGTTAAATTATCCATATAGCCTAGTTCAAATAAGTAAGGCTCTGCAGTGTTGTTAGAGTCATAATGTTCATTTTCTGGATAAGTAGGATAGTATCTTCCATCGTTTGTTGCATGGGTAGAAATACCACCAACTTCTCTGATATAGTAATAATAAATTGTATCTGTTGTTTTGTTACTTGGCTGAACGCTATCATCAGCGATTTCTTCTTCAGTAAAAAATCTTTGATAAATTCCGTCTGCTACTTTGTAAAGTGATTTATACGATGGTGATGTAGTTGCAGTTTCTATTAATTCTTGCATAAATGTTTCTGCTAAATCTAAACTTGTATCGTTTGCAATATATATTTCTGTCCCATTTAAATAACTTAGGCCACCGTCTACACCAGAGGAATTATGGTGAATTGCAAGATTGAATTTTGATTTGGTGTCATTGGCCATCGTGGCACTTCCCATTGGTTCATATATTTCTACATAATCTTCTTCGGTATTTCGTGTCATGGTTACTTTGTATCCTAGACTTTCTAGTTTCGTCTTTAATGCTTGGGATACTTCTAAGTTAAAGTCTGCTTCAGTATAAAGAGTCCCACCATTATAGCAATTTCCATAATAGTCTGGATCATAGATGTTATAATCATTTAAACAAATACTTTTTCCGGGATCACTGGCATCATGACCAGGATCAATGGTGATATCATATACATCTTCTGGTAATTCTGTTTCATAAATATGAAATCTTAATGTTGGAAATTCTTCATAGGTGTTCCACTCAATATCAATTTTGTTGTTTTTGTTGTTTTTCGTAAGTGTGTAATATTCTAAATCTTCATAGTCTGAATTATTTTCTAAAGAATAGTATTTTGTTATTGGATTATTGTTTTCATCTTGACTTGTAGTCTTAATTAATAGGTAATATTCTCCAGTTGGTAACTTTTCTAAATTCATTCCTTCATTAATGTATTCGCTGGTTTGAAAAGTATAGTTGTTACCATCTTGTTTTAAGTTCCAGGAAATTTCCTGTTCATAATCGCCATTGGTTAAGACTAATACTACGTCTTCTACAGATTCTGGTAAAGTAAATGCTCCTTCCAAGTTCATATGTATTCCGTAAATTGCATAGGAATTTATTGCTACATAAGTAGAGGTATCAACGGTTTCTAAAAATTTTTTCGCGCGCTCTTTAAAAATCAGGTGATAGCCTGCAAATATTATTATGGCTATTATTAAAACAATGCAGATAGGTATTAAAATTGTTAAATATTTTTTTGTTCGTTTTTTCATTCTTTTTCTCATAACTACCAACTTTCTATGATACAATAATTATAGCAAAGTTTTATTTTGTTTACAATTCATTATTGGAGTGGTTATATTTGAGAAATTTATTTGATTATTTAAAGTTTTATAAAGATGTCTCTTTTGATACAATGGCGTTTAATGATATGGATAGTTTGATATTATCTTTATTAAGTTATGTAGAATTTGAAGGAATTGCTCCTAGTGGAAAACGAGAATTTATTTATTTAGAAGAAGCTTGTCATAAGTTTTTATTGAAATATGGTGAAAAGGATTTTAAAAAAAAGAATTGGTTATTTCCTAATTCTTATCGATTAGTAACGGTGTTAAAAACTTCAAAGCGATATTATCATTCAAAATTATATTATTTTGTTTCTAATATAGAGGATGATGGCCAGTTTGGGGCTATGACTATTCGACTTCCTAATAAAGTCACTTTTGTTTCTTTTGAAGGAACAGATAGTACGGTTTCTGGCTGGAAAGAAGATTTTGAATTGATATATCAATTTCCTATTTATTCCCAGGAGAAAGCTGTGGCATATTTTAATCAAACTTTGACTATTTTTGATCGTACTATCTATGTAGGGGGGCATTCTAAAGGCGGAAATCTAGCCATGTATGCATATATGTATGGTAAAAAGAACTATAAAAAGCAGGTTCGTCAAGTTTATAATTTTGATGGCCCAGGATTTTTAGATGATGTGATTTCTTCTTCTTTGTATCAGGATTTACGGAAGAAACTTACGATGGTGGTGCCAAAAGAGAGTGTTATTGGAATGATTTTAGGGCATAAAGAGTATTTAGTTGTCAATAGTAGTGCATATGCGGTATTACAACACGATGCGTTTACTTGGGAGTGCTTTGGTGGGAATTTTGTTATGACGACTTTGTCAAGAAAAAGTAAAAGATTGGAAGAAAATTTGCGAGAGTATTTAAATAGTATGACTTTGGAAGAAAAGAAAGGTTTTGTGGAAACTGTATTTGCAATTTTTTCAAAATCCAATATTACGAATATTATGCAACTTAAGGATTTAAAAATTACTACTCTTTTAATGTTGATGAAGGAATTAACCAGTATTCCAGCTAATACGAAACGAAATTTGGTAGCGTTGCTTCGAATGCTTATTACAGGTATGAATTAGTCTATTGAGGAGGGATTTTAGTGAAAATTTTATTTTTATCCGATATTCATGGTAAATATGAGAATCTAAATGTGATAGAGTATGTTTTAAATATTCAGAAAATAGATAAATTAGTAGTGCTTGGGGATTTGTATTATCAAGCTAATAATACAAGGATTTTGTCTAAAATAGACCGATTTCAAGTCAGAGATTTTTTGGAAAAATATCAAGATATTTTAATTTGTATGCGAGGTAATTGTGATGCGGATGTGGATGTAGTAACGTCTTCTTTTCCTATTTGTGAAGGGCTTTCGATGATTTTAGTAGATGATATTTCTATTTATATTACTCATGGGAATGAGTATAGTATGAAAAAGAATGAAAAATTTTTTGATAGGGAAGGGGTTTTGGTTTATGGGCATGAACATGTTCCGTATATAAAACGTATGAAGGATATGGTTTATATTAATGTTGGTTCTATTTCTTTTCCGAGAGATAATAATTTGCCTACTTACATGATATATGAAGATAAAACGTTTACGATCTATGATATTGAAGGAGGTATTGTTGACCGTATTCATGTAGATAACTAATTGATTTTGTGGATAACAAAAATTATCTTTTATTGCTAAGTACAATTTTTAAATTAATTGGATTTAATTTTCTTTTTAATAAAAAAATAAATTTTTATTAATGTAAGTTGTTGCTAGTTGATATATTTGGGCAAAAAGTTTGAAAACACTGTTTTTAAAAGTCTAGAAATAGAATAAGTAGTTTTTAGATGTATTAAAAGGTTTCGATATTTAAGGACAGACGTTTTTTTAAAAGAAATTATAGATGATTTTTTTTGAGGAAAACGATAAAACTTATGAATAAATTAGAAGTTTGATGGAAAATATCTTTTTTGATTTATAATTTAGTAAAAGGAGTTAAAAAAATGAATAGTAGTTTAGAAAATAAAATTGTTACATTTGATTCTAGTAAACAATTTAAATATATTAAGAATTTAGGAAGAGGAGGAACCGGTGATACAAACTTATTCCTTGATGAAAGTGTAGATATGTTATTTGCTATTAAAAAGTATAGTCCAAGCATCGAAAATGATGTTGAAGAGTGTTATAAAAGATTTATAGATGAAATTAAAATATTGTTTACTATATTTCATAAAAATGTTGTAAGGATATATAATTATTATTTGTATCCTTCTTTTAAAACTGGATATATTCAGATGGAATATATAGATGGAGAAACAATAGATAAAGTCAATCCATTAGATTATGGAAAAACATGGAATGAATATTTTTTGGATACCATAAATGCTTTTGACTATTTATATGACAATCAAATACTTCATAGAGATATTAGAGTAAGTAATTTTATGGTGACAGAAGATGGTACATTAAAAATTATAGATTTTGGATTTGGAAAGCATTTTTCTGATAATAATAAACAGAATAGTATATGCTTGAATTGGCCAGCAACTATTCAACCTGAAGAAGTAGTTATAAATAAGGAGTATACTTATTCAACAGAAATATATTATATTGGAGAATTATTTAAACATTTAGTTAAAAATGATTCTACATTTTTATATAAAAATATTTTAGATAAGATGTTAGAATATTCACCAAGTAAAAGATATGCATCGTATAAAGAAATTAAACAAGATATTTCTGGAGACTTATTCAGTCAAATTGATTTTACAGATAATGAAAAAAGTATATATATTGCTTTTGCGGATGGATTATACGATTCTATTTTAAAGTTTACTTCTAGTCCAGAATTTAAATATGATATAGAGGAGATAAGAATTTTGTTAGAAAAAATAGTTAAAATTTCTTCATTAGAATATTATGTTCAAAGAAATGATGATGTTATATCGTGTTTTGTTAGTACATCTTTTAGGTATACACGAAAATGTATAATTGAATCAGAGACACTTATAAACTTTTATAGATTATTTGTTAATTCAAATAATTTTAAAAAAAGTATCATAGTGGACTCAATCATAGCAAGACTTAAAAATGTTCCTGTTGAAATAGAATTAGATCCCTTTGCAGATTTGCCATTTTAATAACTTTTTATGATATTTATTGATATTAAAAAGTATCTAATTAGAATAATAATCAAGTTAGATATATTATTTTTTTATTGAGAAAAGAAAAGCAATGAATAGAATTTTCCGTTTCAATAAAAACTAGTATTGTTTGTATAGAAATACCATGATTTTTGCAAAGCTTTTTGTTGTTTTATTTTTAAAAAGTTATTCTTTATCTTTTTCGTCACTAAATGTCCATTTTTACATATTTTAAAGTAGAGGTGAATTGTATGGATATTCGTGCAACAAAAAAAATCGTGATTGATGCTGGACATGGTGGGGAAGATCCTGGAACAAGTGCGAATGGTATTGTTGAGAAAGATTTGACTTTAAAGATTAGTGAGTATTTACATAAACGTTTTGATGAACTTGGTATTCCAAATGAAATGACAAGAACTAGTGATGTTACGTTAAGTCCTAGTGATAGACCAACGAAAGCTCAAAGTTTTTATGGAAATGGTAGCGATGTCATCCTTCTTTCTAATCATATTAATGCCGGTGGTGGGGATGGTGCAGAGGTTATTTATTCTTTACGGAATTCGGATAAGCTTTCTAGTATGATTGCTAATGAATTTGTTAAATCTGGACAAAATGTGCGTAAGTACTATCAACGAAGACTTCCATCTGATCCATCTAAGGATTATTATTATATTTTAAGAGATACACCTAATAATGAATCTGTGATTATTGAATATGGTTTTGTAGATAGTACAGGGGATGACGTTAGTTTATTAAAAAATAATTGGGAAGAACTTGCGGAAGCAGTTGTTAGAGCGGTGGCTAGTTATGTTGGTGTTCCATATTCTGGTGGTTCTAGTGGTACAAATAGTTATGTGGTAAAATCTGGTGATACATTGTGGAGTATTGCTAAAAAGTTTGGTGTCAGTGTTGATGATTTAAAAGAAAAGAATAATTTGACAAGTAATGCCTTGTCTATTAACCAAGTCTTGTTAATTCCAACAACAGAAGAAGAACCAGTGACTACTGGAGAGTATTATACCGTTGTTGCTGGTGATAATTTGTATGCGATTGCTAGGCGTTTTGGGCTTACTGTTGATGAATTGAAATCGTTAAATCATTTAACTTCGAATAATCTTAGTATTGGTCAAAAATTGCTTGTGAAGGCTAGTGGAGAAACGAGTAATGGAAATGTTTATGTAGTGAAATCAGGCGATACATTGTATAAGATAGCAAATCAATATGGTCTTACAGTCAATGAACTTAAAGATTTGAATGGTCTTACTAGTGATTCTCTTAGTATTGGTCAAACATTAGTTGTTGGTAATTCTTCTTCTAGTAGTTCTAACGACATTATGTATACCGTTGTGCCTGGTGATAGCTTATATGCCATAGCCAATCGATATGGCGTTACGGTTGATGAGTTAAAAGCTTATAATAATCTAACTTCTAATATGTTATCAATTGGCCAAGTTCTTAAAATTCCAGGTCATGGAAGTGATGTAATTTATACTGTAGTTGCCGGTGATAATTTGTATGCCATTGCTCAGAAGTATAACACCAGTGTTAATGCTATTATGAATGCAAATAATTTAACAAATTCTATGTTGTCTATTGGTCAAAAGCTTATTATTCCATAGAAAAAGGCTACTTGAGTAGTCCTTTTTTTGTGAAAAATTTTTTTTGATAGGGAATTTAGTAAATTTCATCGCATTCTCCAGCGTTTGGCCTGTAAAAGCAGTGATTTTTGTAACGACCTGCTAGAGGTTGAGAATACCATGTGCTTTGGCAAGAACTATTTGAGCTAGGAGCATAGAACCATAATGCATGTGTAGCAGGGTAATAGTATTCTCCTTTTAATATACGTTCGGCTAATTGTTTTTCAAGGTTTGTGGGCGTTGCTTCAAATAATGAACTATTTGTTCCGACAAATTGGTTTGGTTGGTAGATTACATCATAAATGGTATTTACATTTTTAAAGGTATAACAGTTTACTAAGGCACGATTGACGACAACATTTCCAACCATTAGCATACCTAAATCTCCCTCAGCAAGGGCTTCAGCTCTCATAATTCTTGCTAGTAATTCCTTTTCTTTTGCGGTATAATCAATTATCACATTTATCACCTAAAGTATTTTATGTGAATAAATTCCTTTGTTGAATAAACCGTGCTCGCAAAAGGAATAACAGGAAGGCAAAAAAAAGTGAACGCACCGAAGAAATAAAGAAAAAAGCATCATTTTTATCTTAAAATATGAAAAAGCAAAAATTTACGCACGAAATAAATAGAGCCCTTATTTTATAAGGGCTCATATGGATATTTCACCGAAAAATAGTATAATATAATTAATTCAAAATAAATAAAGAGGTGAAGTATCCATGAAAATTATAACACAAATATCTGTATTTGATTACGAAGAAATTGAAATTTTAGGAGATTTAGAAAGATGCAAGTTGTTAATCGATCATGTTCCAGATGAAAAGATTGTAAATACATTGATAGAAATGAGAGGAAAAGGAAGAAATGATTATCCAGTAATTCCCGTGTGGAACTCTATTTTAATTATGCCTTTACTAGAATGCTCCACTGTATCACAATTAAGAAGAGAACTATCGAGAAATAGAGATTTAAGGAAGTTATGTGGATTCAATGATTATGATTATTATTTTGGAAAATGTGAACTCGTGCCACCAGCAAAAGCATATACCAATATGATAAAAAACTTAATGAAAATAGAACCAATGTTAAAAGAATGTTTTAATGAATTAAGAGAATTTATGTATGAAAATTTAAAAGATTTTGGAAAAGAAGTTGGAGAAGATGGAAAAATCTTTTCTTCCAAAGCAAAAAAACCAAATCAAAATGGAGATATCACAGATGGAAGGTGTGATATGGATGCAGATTTCACAATCAAAGAAAACTATTATAAAGATGTAAAAACAGGAGAAACAAAAGTAAAAAAAACAACATACTTTGGATATCGTTATCATTTATTAGCAGATGTTCATTATGAGTTACCAATAGAATATACGGTAACGAAAGCTTCTAAAGGAGAAAGGGAACAATTTAAAAAACACATTGAAATGTTGCCGAGAGAAAAAATAGAGAGGATAGAAACTGCATGTGCGGATAAAGGATATGATAGTGAAGGCATGATAGAATTTTTAAAGGAAAAGGGAATCAAACCAATTATAGATATCAAAAATCAATGGCGAGGAGAAACTACAAAGCAATATAAAGATACGGATATTGTATATACATACGACGGGAAAGTATATTATGTAGATGATTATGGCAACATGCAATCTTTAAAATATTTAGGATATGACAAAGTAAAAGATACATTAAGATATCAATATCAAAAGAAAGTTTATAGTATTGAACTCAATTATGATCGAAGAGTTTTTACACCGATAGCAAGAGATAGTAAGAAATGGCAAAGGAAATACAACAGAAGAACAGCACTAGAGAGAATCAATGGAAGAATGGATCGAGATTTTAATTTAGAGAATCATAAAGTGAGGGGATTAAAAAAAGCAACAGTACTTATAGATATCATGATGATAGCAATGATGGGAATGGCAAAAGGACATATCATAAATAAGCAACCAGAAAAAATCAGAAAATTAAAAGCAACATAAATAAAAGGATCTTTGATAACTTTAAATATGATTATTCAGGATAGCCAAAATAGCTAAAATGATACCTTAGGAAAATTCTAACTGTTTTTTGCTCAGAATGTGGATAACTACTCTCTTGCTTGAGTTATTTTATTGTACTTATATCTATATTTTTGTTTCTTTTTCTTAAAAATCGTTACAAAGGAAAAAATACTATGTAAAAAATACTGGAAATGTCCGTATTCTCATGATATAATGAGGATGTCCAAAAAATTTTAGGGGCGTGGTATAATGGTAGCATAGGAGTCTCCAAAACTCTTGTTGTGGAGATTGAATATGTTTATTTAACCCTTATAGACATTGATAAAAATAAAATTTTTATTTTGGCTTGTGGTCAGTATTGGTGGCAAACCTTTCAATCTATATCGATTAAAAACAATTTAAAACAGATTGAAACTTGTTAAAAAAGTAAGTTTTATGATATAATTATTTTGCTTTTAAAGAACAGATTTAGGGGTGTAATTTAGTGGTAAAATTTTGGTCTCCAAAACCGAAATTGTTAAAAACGATTTGAAATGTTTTGACCCCTTATAAACATTAGATAAAATTCACTATGCTATTAGTTAAAAAATAAAATTCTGTGCCACTTTTTGTGCCAGTTATATATTTATTTGAATTACCAAATTTATTTATCAACAAAATGATTAATTTATGATATAATTATTTGTGTCAGTAAGTGGCACAAATTTGATTTAGGGAATTAGTTTAATGGTAAAACTATGGTCTCCAAAACCATCGATAAGTGTTCGATTCACTTATTCCCTGCCATGAGAGAATACCGATTTTTTCCTTATTTTAGGTTAAAATCGTTTTTTTATGCAAAGCAAATGAACATATTTTTATATATGCTCATTATATTTAGTTGTTTTGTAATCTAGTACAACATCCACAACTTTTTTGAACATTGATTTGTTGAGTCCTAATATAAATAATTTTTCCACATTCACATTGACCGTATCGGAAAAGGGTTCAGGCCATGTGCTTCAGCACATAAATTCTTGTAGAATTTAGAGGTAATTTATTGCCGTTTTCTAAAAAAACATATATAATATACAGCCAAGAAGGCGATGATATATGAGAAAATCAAGTCATGTACAATATGATATTGAGTATCATATTGTGTGGACAACAAAATATCGATATAAAATTTTGCATGGAAGGGTAGCAGAAAGGGTAAGAGAATTAATACGTCAAAGTTGCAATAGTATGAATGTAACAATTATAAAAGGTAGTATAGGAAAAGAACATGTCCATCTGTTAATCAGTTGTCCGCCTTCGTTGGCTGTATCTAAAATAGTACAACAATTGAAAGGAAAAACATCAAAAGTGTTATTAAGTGAATACAAAGAATTAAAGAAAAGATATTGGGGACAGCACTTGTGGGCGTCAGGATATTTTTGCAGAAGTGTAGGAACAGTAACCAAGGAAATCATTAAAGAATATATAGAAAATCAGACAGATGAATATGAAGAAAATTTTAAAATTCTTTCGTGAGTTTACTCACTAAATGTGCTTTCAGCACCTAAAAGAAAGCCACGTACTTTAAGTGCGTGGTAGTTTACTATGATTTTTTTAGTAAAGAATTGTCTAGTAAAGTTCTTTTCTACTAATTTTCTTTTGGACTATGCTATACTTATAAGGTAGGCTGGTGGTAAAAGAATGATTGTGTTTAAAAATGTTTCAAAATCTTTTGGTAATCATAAGATTTTAGATAATATTAATATAGAGTTTGCTGATAATACGATTACCTGTTTGATAGGAGAAAGTGGATGTGGTAAAACAACTCTTTTAAAAACGATTAACCGTCTTATTGAACCTACTACAGGTAGTGTATTTATTAATGGAAAAGATATTTCGAAAGAGAATGTCATTGATTTAAGAAGAAGTCTTGGATATGCGATTCAACAAACTGGTTTATTTCCGCATATGACCATTCGTGAAAATATTGAAATTATTTTAAAACTTACTAAGAAAAAGAAAGAAGATATTGCTAATAGAACACTAGAGCTTATGGATATGGTTGGGTTAAATGCTTCTGAATATTTAGATCGATATCCGTCTGAGCTTAGTGGTGGTCAACAACAAAGAGTGGGTATCGCTCGGGCATTTGCCACTGATCCTGATATTATTTTGATGGACGAACCTTTTAGTGCTCTTGATCCGATGACAAGAAGTGCTTTGCAAGATGAATTAATACGAATTCAAAGTCGTTATAAAAAGACAATTATTTTTGTGACGCATGATATGAATGAAGCGATTAAGATAGCAGATAAAATAGCAATTTTAAATGAAGGACATGTTATACAGTATGATACACCTGAGAAAATTTTAAAAAATCCTGCTAATGATTTTGTGAAGAATTTTGTTGGTCCTAAAAAGATATGGTCTTCTCCTGAATTTATTAAGGTCAGTGACATTATGATAGAACATCCTGTTACTTGTAATCCTGAGTATTCTATTTTCTATTGTCTTAATAAAATGAGAATGGCTAAGGTAGATACTTTAATGGTTGTGGATGATAAAAATGTTTTATTAGGTATTTTGTATGCAGATGTATTTACTAATGTTTCCTATAAGCATAAAAAAGCAAAAGATTTTATTGAAAAAGATTTTTTGGTAACGCATCCAGAGGAGTCTATTGTTGATTTGTTAGACTTGATTGATAGAGAAAAGATTACTACGATGCCAGTGGTAGATAGTAAAGGTCATTTAAAAGGGCTTATTACACGAAGTACTTTGTTAACCTATATGAGTCAACAATTTATAAAGGGGGATGAATGATGAATTTTATTACTTATATGAGTGAAAATATGGATCAGATCCTCTCTTTATTAGTAGAACATATTGAGCTTACATTCTTGGCTGTAGCAGTCGCTATTTTGATAGGTGTTCCAATAGGTATTCTTATTAGTTATGTAAAAAAACTTGGTAAACCAGTGCTAGCTCTTGCTAATGTTATGCAGGCGATTCCTTCGATGGCATTGTTAGGTTTTATGATACCTTTTTTAGGAATTGGAACGAAACCGGCAATTGTTATGGTAGTCTTGTATTCTTTGCTTCCTATTATTAAAAATACTTATATTGGAATTCAAAATATTAATGCAGATATGTTAGAAGCGGCTCGAGGCATTGGTCTTACAAAATGGCAAATTCTTGTAAAGGTGCAAATTCCACTTGCTTTACCAGTGATTATGGGTGGTATACGTATTTCGGCTGTTAGTGCGGTTGGTCTTATGACTTTGGCTGCATTCTGTGGAGCAGGAGGGCTAGGATACTTAGTTTATGCTGGTATTCGTTCTATTAATAATGCTCAAATTTTAGCAGGGGCTATTCCAGCTTGTATCTTGGCTTTATTCTTTGATTATATTTTGGGTATTGTGGAAAACTTAGTAACACCAAAATATAAGAAACAAGGAAAGGTATCGTTCTTTAAAAGAAGGGGATTTCAAGTTAGTGTATTAATACTTACTATTTTGGCTTTTCTTTGTCTGATAATTTACCCAGTGTTCCAAGGAGAACAAGCTAAAAAACAGATTACTATTGGTAGTATGGATTTTACAGAACAAGAAATTTTGTCTTACATGATTAATGATATCATTGAAGATAGGACAGATATTACAGTAAATCAAAGGCTTTCTTTAGGTTCTTCTACTATTGTTTTGTCGGCATTAGAGCAAGATGATATTGACATGTATGTAGATTATACTGGAACGATTTATGGTAGTGTTTTAAAACATGAACCTAATTCTAATGTTGAGGAAGTTTATAATATTTCTAAAAAAGAAATGAAAGAGAAGTATGATGTCAATGTTTTGGGTGATTTGAATTTTAATAATACTTATACTTTAGCTGTTCGAAGAGATACGGCAGAACAATATAATTTAAAAACTATTAGTGATTTAAGTGCGGTATCGAGTGAACTTGTTTTTTCACCCACTCTCACATTTATGGAAAGAAATGATTGTTGGGTAGGCTTGCAACAAGTTTATCCAATAGCTTTTCGGGATGTCATGCCAATTGATGGAGCTCCTAGATATGTGGCTTTAACCAATCATGAAAGTGATGTCATTGATGCTTATTCAACAGATGGTCTTTTGAAAAAATATGATCTAGTTGTTTTGGAAGATGATAAAGGATTTTTTCTTCCATATCACGCCATTCCAATAGTGAATAATCTAGTTTTGGAGGAGTTTCCTGAAGTTGTTCCAATTCTAGAAGAACTTTCAAATTATTTAAGTGATGATGTGATGCGTGAACTTAATTATAAGGTTGATGAAGAACAACAAAGACCGGAAGATGTGGCAAGGGACTTTTTAATTCAAAATAGTTTAATTACTGAAAAATAGTGAACTGTTAGAGTCCACTATTTTTTGGATTAATATTTCTTAATGTAATAGAAAGAGACGTATTTATTATCAGATGACGTGGTGATAGAAAGAAAATTTGGCGCTTTTTCTAAAATTGAGGATAATTATCCTAAGTATGTGCTTTCCATGGATCAATTTGATTTTTCGCAAAAGGGTATTATTCATAAAAATATTGTAAAATGGTTGTTAGAGGATAATTAACTAGAAATAAAGGCCTTGTATGTCTAAAAGAGGTTGATGCATCATGTTACCAGCTTTTTTTGAATGTAAGTTTTTCTTTGCAAATAAATAATGATATGGTAGAATATGGCAAAAGAAGGTGTCTATGGATAATTTTGAAGTATTACAAAAAGCAATTACAGAAACAAAGTATTTATCACAAGAGAATTCCTATCGTTATCGACCAATTATGCGCTTTTTTTATCATAAATATGAACAGGCAGAAAACTGGTTATATAAGGAAGATATTTTTGAGGAATTAAAGGATAAAATTACAAATTATACTTTAGATGATCTGGAACGAGATTTAGCTTTTTTAGTGGATAATTTAAGTTTGACGACTGTGCAAGATGTAAAAAATGCTAGTTCTATTGAAGAGTTTAATCTAAAGAGATTACGATATCAAATGACAGATTACGCTATTGTCATCGAGCGAATGACGATTGAATTAGAAGAATTAGAAGTGAAAGTCGCATCTTTATCTCCAAAACGATTTGAGGTGTTGAAGTCTTACTTGTTTCAATTAAAAAATATGGATACTATGACGCCTGAGGAATTAACGGATTTATGGGAAAGAATCTCTAATGAATTTCAAAATATTAATTTGAATTATCAAGATTTTTTAAAGAAATTTCAAGAATCTAAAACGGAAGAATTATTACAAAGTGCAGTGTTTTTGGAATATAAAAATAAGATGGTGCAATATTTAAAAGAGTTTATTCAAGGGTATTTAAATCAAGCTGATATGATTAAGGCTTTTTTGAAACAATTACCCGATGATTTTTCCGTACATTTTATTGCTAAGTTAGAACAATATCAAAAAGATACGCCAAAGATTTATCCTGATTTTAATTATGAAAAGTTTAATCAAGTGAATCTTGGAAGATGGAAAAGTATTTATAAGTGGTTTATTAATCCCAATGGCAAATGTGAAGGAGATCGGCTTTTAGATGTGACAAGCTCTATTATTAGTCAGATTACGAAATGTGCCTCTTCTTTGATTGAATTACATGGAAACATGGTACAACGAAAAGAAGAATATAAACATATTTGCAAATTATTTGATCGGATGAGTAAGGTATCGGAAGCAAGAAAGTTATCTAATGCAGTTTTTGGAGTTTCTTCGGTTAGTCATTATAAGGGATTTAGTAATTGTAAGACTGATTCTTTGATTTTATCTTATGAAGTGCCACCAACTATGATTGAAGTTCTTCCTAATGATAAAAAAATTCGTCAAGAAAAACGACATAGTATTATTGTAGATAAGTCTTTAGAAAAAAAAGAAGCTTTGTTAGAATATGAAAAGAAAGAACAAGAAAAAAGAGAAATTTTAGAGAAGTTTGTGAGTGAAAAAATAGTAAATTTAAAAGGTAATGTGTATTTAAAAAAAGAAGAACGGCAGTATTTGTTGAATTTAATTAGTCGTGCTAGGATTGATAAAGAAGCAAAGGAACCAATGTTTGGACTTAAATATAAGTTGATTTTTGGAGATACCAAAGAGAAATGTCATATTATTAGTGAGGATGGAGTCTTTGTTTTGCAAAATCTTCAAATTGTTTTTGAGGGGGAATCATAATGGAAGAGCTAGCTACAGAGTTAAGAGCATTATTAAGTGAATTTTGGATTGTGAAAGAAAAAGATCCTGCTCTTTATTATAATATTAAGAGAAATCAAGGTAAGATTAGAGATTTTTTAACTAAAAATTTAGGAAGTCGGTTGATTGTTCATGATCGGTTTATTAAACTTGAAAAAATTCCGGCAACAACGATGGAAGGATGCGGAATTTCTTCTTTTGAAACAGTTTTGGACTATGTATTATTATGTATTGTTCTTTTGTATTTAGAAGATAAAACGCGAGGAGATATTTTTGTTCTTTCTAATTTGATTGAATATGTCAAAAATACGGCGATGACCATGGAACTCGAACATGTTCCGGACTGGAATTTGCGGGTTGATCGAAAAAGTTTTACCAGAGTTATGGATTTTCTTGCTGATATCTCTGTCATAAAGGTAAAAGATATGGAAAGCGTAAGTTTTGGTGATAATCAAAATGCCCAAGTTTTGTATGAAGCAACGGGACTTGCTAACTACGTAATGCGATTATTTTCTAATGAAATTTTTTCTTTTACAAAGCCCGATGATTTTTTAAAAGAAGAGTGGATGTATCAAAATGAAGAAAAAGGGGATGTAAGGCGATACCGGGTTTATCGTAATCTTTTTTATACACCTGTTTTATTTTCTGTGGATGCTCAAGTATCTGATTATGATTATATTAAAAAGTTACGGGGTCATATGAAAGAAGAATTTGAACAATTAGGTTATGAATTAGAAGTCACCAGAAATATGGCGTTTTTATACGAATATGAAAATAGCACAAAAAAAGAAAATTTTCCGAATAATAAAAAAATTAGTGAGATTGTTCTTATGGTGAATGAGCGCCTTTATCAAATGATTTTAAAAGAGGAAATTTTTTTGGATGAATTTGAAGTAGGGCATATTTCAAAGGAAAGTTTAGAAATGATTTTGAAAAATCTTCGTACTGAGTGTTCCTCTTATTTTAGTAAACACTTTTTGGAGTTAACATTTTCTAAATTTCAAGAAGAAGTTATTTCTTATATGAAAGAATATGCATTTATAAGAGAAATAGATGATGGGTATTTGGTGTTACCTAGTGTTTCTAGGTTTCAAGCAAAGTTAGTAAAAGATGATAAAACCCAACTAGATTTATTTGGAGGTGAAGAACATGTTTAAACCAACAAAAATTGGATTATTAAATTTTTGGCTTTATGATGAGGAAGAATTTTCTTTCTTTGATGGTAAATTGTTGTTACGTGGAGAAAATGGTTCAGGAAAATCTGTGACGATGCAATCTTTTATCCCACTTATTTTGGATGGAAATAAGTCTCCTAAAAGGTTAGATACGTTTGGTTCCAGTGATAAACATATTGAATATTATTTACTCGGGGAAAACAACGAAAAAGAAGATAGTACTGGATATCTTTATATGGAGTTTTGCAATACGGATACTTCAGAGTATATCACAATTGGCATGGGTCTTCGGGCTAGAACTGGTAAGAATACTGATTTCTTTGGTTTTGCTCTAAAAGATGGAAGACGAGTGAATCATGACTTTTTCTTATATAAGTGTCAAGATGGACTTCATAAAACGCCACTTACAAAGTTAGAGTTAAAGGCTGCTTTAGGGACGCAAAATGGATTTGTGGAAACAACAAAAGATTATAAAAAAATGGTAAATGATTTGTTATTCCAATTTCCAAATATTGATTCTTATGATGAATTTATTCAGGTTTTGATTCAACTTAGAAGTCCTAAGTTATCTAAAGAATTTAAACCAACGAAATTAATGACTGTATTAAATGATGTTTTGCCTCCTTTAGCGGATAGTGATCTTCGGCCATTATCAGATACGATTGAGAGTTTAAATCAAACACGTGAAAAAATGGAAGAATTACAAAATACAATTAAGACGATTGGTAATTTTGTAAAGGTCATGCAAAATTATAATGAAACGATTTTATATCAAAAAGCTGCTCTTTATTTGAATCAAATAAAAGAAAGAAAAGATTTGATGGATTCTATCCATTCTAAAGAAAAGCAAATTAAATCTTTTCAGGTGGAATTAGAGCATCTAAAAGAGCAAGCAACTGCTTTAGATGATGAATATACTAAAGCAAAATTTGAAAAAGAACAACTTGGCAATCAAGATTTAGAGGAAAAAACCAGACGTAAACTCGAGCTAGAAAAGGAAATCAAAGATTTTTCTTTAAAGATAGAGCAAGAAGAAAGCAATTTAGATCTTTTAAAACAAAAACTTGCATTATTAAAGGATACTGCTGGCAAGTTAGAACAAGAATTATCAGAATTATTACAAGAACAAACTGATGTAACTACGGAAATTTTGGATTTAAGTAGTGAGATGCAGATGGAAGATTTTTTAAATGTTTTTCAAACAGAGCAAAAGAACTTTGATTATTTCTATAGTATTTTAAAAGAAAAAGAAGAAGAAATAGTAACCGTTTTAGCTTTATTGGAGAAAAAAGAAAAACTTTTAGAAGAACAAAATAGAGAGTCTGATACGTTTGAAGAGTTAAAAAAACAGTATGAGCATCTTGAAAATGATAAGAATGATTTATATCAAGAATTAGAGCAAGAACAAACTATCTTTTTTGATTCTTTACGTTATTTGATGCAACATAATAAGTATCTGACTATTGATGAAACAGACTATAGAAGTATGGTCACTACTTTGGAAGAGTATACGAAAGAAAATTATCAACAAATTGTTTTAAAATATGATGAATTATTTCAAAATAGTTATGCGAAGGTTACAATGGATCTTGCTAGTTCTAAATCAAAAAAAGAACAAATTGTAGAGAGGTTACAAGAAGAACAAACTAAGTTGGAAACATTACTAAATGAAAAAGAGATAACTCTTCAAGAAATGGAACTTCAAGAAGAATCGATCGCCTTTTTAAAAGAACAAAATATTCCATATTTATCTTTTTATCAAGCGGTTGAGTTTGTAGAGGGACTTAGTGAAGACGTTTGTAATCGATTAGAGGAGTCTTTGTATTCTTCAGGAATTTTAAATGCAAA
>DVHP01000045.1 GCA_018711945.1 Candidatus Ventrenecus avicola | reverse complement strand
TTGGATAACTCTTCTGCTTTATTTACAAACGCCATCATCTCACCATCCTTATACTTCTCTTTTAAGTTAGCTATCGTATCTGGTTGATTCTGAAAGAATTCCATAAAATTTCTAACTCTGTCACTTATAGTATAAGCTAGATTTTGGAAGTTTTCAAGAACAAGGTGGACAGAATAATATAGCTCTGTTTCTATATGCCCTTCTTCATCTTGGATTTGAAATACAAGGATGGGTTTATCGGTATGAAAAACATTTTCTTTATCTACACTGACAAGTGAAACAGGATGATATTCACTTTTCCCAACATTCGATTCCATATAACTATTTTTAAAAGCATAAGAAGCGTTTTTATCAAATAGATTTTTACTATATTGTCGATTGGCTTCGATGATGATTCTATTTTTATCATTGACACGAACGAGAACATCAGAAACCATGCCTTTTTCTTTTAAGATTTCTTTAGGAACTTCCCCACCTAGAAACAAAGCATTTTTTAATTCATTTTCTAACACTGGAGTGATATCACTTAAGACACCGATGACGATATCTCTTGTTTCTTCGGCTCTGATCAAACTTTTAAAAGCAGCATCGTTCATGGGATCAAAGACAAAATCTTTAGAAGAAGCATCTTGATTATTCACTACAATTCCTCCTTTCTGCGTCCATTAAAACACAGGAAAAGAAGGGATGCAAATCGCCAATTTGGGTATTTTGAATATCATTTTTTTACCAATTTTGAAAATTAGCATACCAAAATCATAAAATCTGCAACCCAAAAGAAACTAAAAAAGAAAATCAGACAAATTTTAAAAAATTTAAGAAAGTATTGCCGAAAAAACAGATACTACTATTTTATACTAATTAGAGCTCTTTAGGAATTTCCCAATTTGATAATTCCTCGATAGTTACTTCTCTTTTAATTTTGATAGGAAGTTTTAATAAATATTCATAAATTGGTTTTCTATTCCTATCATAATCAGGAACATCTTCCCAATAAAACTTCGCACTAACGATCGTATCTAATTGACCCCAACCTCGGACAAAATTCATATTATGTCGCTCATACGTCTCATATTCTACTTCATAGACTTTATAAAATTCCCAATCCAATTCTTTCATAGAAATAAACTCTTTTACACCATCTTCATTAAAAGCAAAAAATGCTTCGTAACGCGATAACTTTTCAGGATAATGAAGTCTTCTTTCGTATTCAAATATAATATCTATTCCCATACTTTTATTTTCATACCCTCGAATAAAATAGCTTTGTCCGTGAGAAGATAATCCATTTGGAAAATATTCTTTTAAAATTGCATTCGCGTCTTTTTTTAGAAAGTCCTTGCGAATTTCTATTCCCTTTTGCAAAAAAATTGTTTGATCAACATTTAAGTATCCTGAACGATCTATATGATAAAGCTTTAATTTTCCAGATAATTCTTTTGTATAAACATTTCTAGTTCCTCTAGAAAGTTCTACAGTCTTTTGATATTGGTAATTGCTTGTTATAAAATTATGAATACTTACTACGTTTTCTGGGCTAATTGTTACTTCTACAAATTGATAATCTAGCTGTCTTGCTCGTTCCTCTAAAAAGGCTATTATTTCTTTTTGCAATCCTTTTTTCTGATATGCTGGATGAATCATCTGAGGCCCAAAAGATACTACCTTTTGATAATCTTTTAAATCTAATTGTAATTTTTCTAATGATTTTTCAGTAGCTGGAATTAACATGCCTATGGCAATTAATTTTCCTTCAATATATCCCCCATAAATATGTCCTCCCATTTTCAGTAAATATTGCAAATCATTTTTCTTTAGATCCCCTAGCCATTCTGGATGAAGCATAGTTTCTTTAACTAATTGTTCTAATGCGAGATATTCCACTAAATCTTTCTCTGATAAATCTTTTATTTCCATTTACATTCCTCCATAAATTCTTTATAATTCTATTATATCTTTGGAAAAGTGTTTTGCCAATTTTTTTCACACTAAAAAGGCAAGAAAACCTCTTGCCTAACAATATGTTTTTCGAAAAGCTCGAGCGATAGCCGAACCAAACGATTTTCCAAGTTCATAGATAAATTCAAATCCATCAACAATAGCATTAATGAGACTGGCACTAATGCTTGCCCCTCCTTGAATTAATTTTAATTCTTTTGCTTGTAATTTCATTCAATCCTCCTTCCTTTTTAATCATTACAAGTAAGTGGCTTCATAATTCCTTCAAAAATTCCAATTAAAAAAGTTAAAACTCCACCAACAATTCCTGCAACTTGTAACCATCCACCTCCTTGAATTCTTTGGAGTTCTTGTTTTGGAATCATTCTATGTATCACCTCCTTTCAAAGTGTCTAAAAATATGTTCCAAAAATTTTTTTTATTTTTAATAATTTGAAATGAAATGGTCTGATTGTTGTAGTAATCTTGCTTAGAAACTCGCAAAACCACTTCTTGGCCAACAAAACTTTCTTGCTCGACAAAATCACCAAATTGAATAACATTAAAATCTTCCAACTCATCATGAACAAGAAGCTGCCAGTTTGACTCTATTTCATACATGGTATTTAAGTCTATCACAGTTTTAATTTGACAGATATTAGCATTACAAGAGTATATCCCAGTATAGGATGAGGAAGAAGAAACTGAAAAAAAGCTTAAAGCAATCAAAAGAATCAAAAGACATCCTAAGAAAAACCATAGAAAATTATCTGAAAAACGTTTAGCTCGTACAACGGATAGATTATATTTTACTTTCTCCGACATCAATAACCTCCTGAAATAACCGTGAATGATTACGGTGACTAATATATAAAATCATCTTGTCTTTTAAATAAAGACGT
>DVHP01000044.1 GCA_018711945.1 Candidatus Ventrenecus avicola | reverse complement strand
AAGAAAATTATTAATAAATAACAATATTGTAGAAACTAGTGTGCCGAAAAATTAATACTAGTTTTTTTCATTAGTAAGTTCTATTCCGAATGGTGCAAAGTATAGGTAATTAGAAGGCTTAGAACTCGAAGTATTGAAATAGCTAATAATTTACTAAATTTTAATATGGCTATTTCTATAATTATGAAGTCGACTGGACTTTTAAGACAAGAGATTTAAAGAAACAAATTAAAAAAGAGTTTTGCTTTAGGGCTAGACTCTTTTAAATATCTAATGTTTCTAAAGATGATGATTCTTGGGGTTGTTCTTGTTTTTTTTCTGGTGCTTTTCTTCCGATAATCGCGTTTTTCAGTTCGTTTTGTTCATCGCCTAAATCATCTTCGACATCGATCACTCTTAATACTTCTTCGAAACTTGTAAGACCATTGATTACTTTGATAAGGCCATCATCTAGTAGGCTAGTTGTATTACCACTTTGATAAATTAAATTTCTAATTTGTTCTTTTGGTGAATCGTTTACGATGGCATCTCGGATATCTTGATTTAATAAGAGTACTTCTTGAAGGGCAATACGCCCTGAGTATCCTTTATAACATTCATTGCACCCAACAGGTTTGTAAATTTGATTAATTTCCATGCCAAGTGCTTCTTTGAATACTCTTTTTTCGTATGGTGTTGTATCTCTTGCTGCTCGGCATTTTGGACATAATTTTTTGCATAATCTTTGAGAGACTATTGCTTCTAGAGCAGATCCTAGTAAGTAACGTTCTACATCCATATCAGTTAGTCTTTCGATAGTTGTTAAAGAATTATTGGTGTGGATTGTAGATAATACCAAATGTCCAGTGATCGATGCACGAACGGCAATTCTAGCTGTTTCGTTATCACGAATCTCACCAATCATGATGATATCGGGGTCCTGTCTTAAAATAGATCGTAAGGCATTTGCAAATGTCAAACCAATTTCACTCATTACTTGAACTTGGTTGATTCCTAGAATTTTCATTTCGACTGGATCTTCTACGGTTACGACATTTCTTTCCATAGTATTTAGTTGTTCTAGCATAGCATAAACGGTAGTAGACTTACCAGTACCGGTTGCACCAGTCACTAAGATAATTCCGTTTGGTTTTGAGATTGCTTTTTGGATTTTATCAAGGTTTTTATCTGAGAATCCTAATGTGTCTAGGGTAGATAAATTGGCTGTATAATCTAGTATACGGACAACGACTTTTTCTCCATAAACAATAGGCAAGGTAGAGACACGGAAATCAATATCATGGCCATCTATTTGCATTTTAATCGCACCATCTTGAGGAACTCTTGATTCGGTGATATTCATTCCTGAAATGATTTTCACACGAGTAATCAAGTTTCTTTTTACTGATTCAGGTACTTTGGCATATAAAATGAGCTCGCCATCGACACGAATTCTAACATTTAATATGGTAGGAGTAGGTTCGAAATGGATGTCACTGGCTCTTTTTCTTGCTGCGTCTGTAAGCATACCATTTACGATATCTACTATAGGTTGGTTTTCATAATCATATTCTTTAAACATAGTCTCATCAGACCCCTTTATTCTTTTATTATTTTATCATAGGAAGAATGAAAAAACAATTGGATTGTAGTCTTTTGACAACAGGAATGTATAGATTAATCTGCGTTTTCTTTTTTCCATTCTTTTTTCATGATTTCATAAATTTTTAGGCGTTCTTCTTTTGTAAAAATGTCTTTTTGATGATGTATTTTACTGCGAGTATATTTCCAAGCGTTGTAGCCAAAGTGCTTGTCTTTGTATTGTTTATTTAAGATAGAGACTTTATTTTGATAACGAGGAAGAAACTGAAAATGTACATGGGGAGTTGTATTGTATAAATATGCGCTATTCATAAGACAAGCAAAATTAAACATGGTTGCTTGAAAACATGTTTTGCAAGTTCTTTCCAATTCTTTTTCGAGTGCTCCTAATTCTATCCATTCTTCTTCTTTTAAATCACTTAAAGAGGTCCTGTCGTTTGAAATAATGCATTGACCAGGAAACTCTTGGCACCAATCGACAAACACCACTGTCCAATATTATTCTTTATAAAGTTCCATAATCATCATCCTTTTCTTTTTATTAGAATACTATAAACATATATGAAAAGCAATTTTTATTTTTTTGATACAGGATGTTTCAAATTTCATCTTTTTTCTTAATGTAACTTCTGGTATAATACGTGGCAGAGGGAAGTGTTTTCATGGGGAGAAAAAACATAAAAAAAACAAAACGGGTTGTTTGGCTTATTTTCTTTTTTGTCGTGTTACTCTTATTTTTGACGACGCTTGGGTTACAAAGTTATTTATACCGTATTCAACAAGATGAAAGATTAACACAAGTGGATAATTATTCCGATTATAAAATTACTGTTCGAGAACAAAATAGAAGAGAGAAAAAACTGCGTTTTCAATATGGTAACGATTCTTATTATTATGATGGAATTGATGAGATTTTTATTTCTTATGGTTCGACAACTGCTTTTTTAGAAGAAATTATTGAAAAGCAATTGTTGGAGTTAGAAGATATTTTGGAAAATACAGTTTATATGCCAGGCGAAAAGGAAAATGTTTCTTGGTATGTTCATAATTCTAGTTATTCGGAGCAAAGGTTTCTTGTTCAAGTGATTACTTATGAAGATTATCGAGATATTATATTTCAAAGCTATTCTGAAAGTACTTTAGAATCACTTGGATATGAGCCAATACAACGAAAATAATATTGATTATTTCACTGATGACTAGAGAGTATAAACCGATGTGGGCTAGTGAAAGGATGGTTAGGAGTACTAATTTTAGAATCATACCATAAAGGGTAATTTTCATGGCTGTTTTTGATTTGTCTAGTGCTTGTAATGTGCTTGATAAGGGGGCTTCTAAGTAAAATAGGACAAAGAAAGGTGCTAAGGCAAGGATGTAATCGCTGCCATTCGTGGTTTTATATAAGATCATTAATAAGGGGTTACGGAACCATAGAATAAAAACGGAACTCACAAGACCAATTAAGAAGGAATAGATTAGAGCTTGCTTTAATCTTTTTTTTATCATAAATGTTTCTTTTTTTGCATGAAATTTGCTGATTTCAGGAATTAAAATTTGGCTGATGGCTGATACAAAAAACGAGGGAAGGGTAAGGAGTCCTATGGCGTAAGCGTTGTAGGCAGCGTATTCGGTTAAAATAAAATTGTTAGAATATCCTGAGAATAAGAGAAGGTTTGTTAGGATAATTGGTTCTAAAAAGAAGCCGATGTTTCCAATGAAACGGCTAGAAACAGAAGGAATGCTAATGGATAATACACGGTTGATTATATTTTTTTGAACGGTTAATCCTTCTTTATGAAGAAATGCTTTTTTGGGTAAAAATAGACTAAATGTAAAAATGCTTATTAATTCTGTAATGACGTTTACTAAAATAAATAAAATGACTCCAAGCATAACGTTTTTCTGAGCAAAATATGGAAGGATGACAATTAAAAAGAAGATCCGAAATAATTGTTCAAAGATATTGGAAATGGTGTTGGGGGCTACTTTAAATTTTCCAAGAAAGTACCCTTTTAAAATAGAGGAAATGCTGATAAAGGGAAGTGTCGCGGCCATCGCCCATATTAAAGGGGTTACATTGGGTTGTTTTAATAAATATTTGGATATTACTGGGGCTAGAAATAGAATGAATATAATAAAGACTGCATTGAATAATAAGATGAAACAGGCCGTTGAAAATACAATGGTTTTGCTCCGTATTTTGTTTTCGCTTACTAATTTGGAAATGCTTATTGGAAGGGCAAATGTTGCGATGGTAATTAAAAGAGAATAGGTTGGCATGACGATTGTGTAAAGAGAGATTCCTTCTTGGCCAATCGTTCTTGTAAATAGAATTTTGATGAGAAAACCAAATATTTTGGTGATAAATCCTCCGATTAATAGAATAAAAATTGACATTTTAAATGTATCTCTCTTCAATATGCATCTTTCCTATTCTAAAACTTTAGTATATAATAATTTATGTAGTGAAATGAATTTATAGAATTAGGTGAGGAAATGAAAGAAGAAAGATTTACGAGTTTAGAAGAGCTTTATGAACGTTTGAAACCTGCTTTAAGTACGAAGATGAGAGAAATGCATCGTGAGAAAATGAGAAGTGTTACGGAACGGGATATCTGGCAGTATATGTGTCATCATTTATGGAGGGGCAAGAATGCACTTACATTAGGAGAGATGGTAAACGATATTTTAAATACGGATTCTTTCACGATTTACCGAGGAATTAGAGAGGACTAGATTATGGAACCAATCAGTGTAAATAAACAAAGTAGTATCAGAATTAGTGGAACAAAAATTTTGTATTTTGATCCGCTCGAAAGGGAAGAGAAACATGATGCCGATTATATTTTTATTACGCATCCTCATTTTGACCATTTTTCTTTGTTATCGATTTTGGAATTAAAAAAAGAAGATACTATTTTTGTGACGCCAAAAGATATTGTAGAGGAGTTATTGTCCATTGGAATCAGTGAGGAATACATTGTGGTAGTAAAACCAAATAAAACGTATTCCTATAAGAATATTGAATTTCGTACGATTCCAGCTTATAACCTTCATAAGAAAAATCACAAGAAAGATGCCGAGTGGGTTGGTTACATTGTGGAACTGGATAAGGTAATTTATTATATTGCTGGAGATACAGATGTGACGAAAGAAGCAAAAGAAGTGAAATGTGATGTTGCTTTTTTACCAGTTGGTGGGTCGTATACGATGGATTGTATCGAGGCTGCTAGTCTTTGTAATATCATAAAACCAAAGCTTGTGATTCCTATTCATTATGGCTATGTTGTGGGAAGTGTTAAAGATGCCGAAGTGTTTAAAAAACGCTTGGATAAGGAGATTGCTTGTAAAATTTTAATGAAATAATTATATACAGAAGTGAGGGATTTGGATGGAAATAAATGAAATATTTAATCAATTACTTGAGAAGTGCTCTAAGCTATATACAAGCGAAGAACTAGATGGGATTGGGAAGGCCTACCAGTTTGGCTGTGAGTATCACAAAGGAAAGATGCGACTTAATGGTACGGATTATATGACGCATCCATTGGGGGTAGCGGACATTTTACTTGATTTAAATGTGGATGCAACAACGATCATGGCTTCCCTTATTCATGAGACGATTAATCATGCTGGCGCAACGAAAGAGGAAATCGAAGAGTTATTTGGAAGTGATGTCGCGAATATTGTTTGGGTAATTTCTAAATTAAATCGTTTGGAACTTACAGATGATTCTGAGTATTCGGCAATGAACTTACGAAAAATTTTGGTTGGTATGAGCGAAGATGTACGAGTGTTGTTTTTAAAACTTGCAGATCGTCTTCATAATTTAAGAACTGCAGATGCCTTGAGTGAGAAAGATCGCAAGCGAAAAGTAAGTGAAACTATGACTGTGTTAATTCCAATCGCGCATCGTCTTGGTCTTTATAAAATCAAGGGAGAAATGGAAGATTTGTGTTTAAGATATTCTAAACCCGATGTTTATCAAGATATTTTGGAGAGGTTAAATGCCACATATGCTGAGTTAAAAGAGAGTCTTTCAGAGATGGAAGATGAGATTAGTGATATGTTGATGGAACAAAATATTTCTTTTAAAATTAAGAGTCGCGTGAAAAGTGTCTATAGTATTTATAATAAGTTAAATAATGGAAAGAAATGGGAAAATATTTATGACATTTTAGCTCTTAGAGTAATTGTAGAAAAGGTGAGTGAATGTTACCTTGCGATTGGACTCATTCATGCAAAATACAGGCCAATTCCAGGACGGTTTAAAGATTATATTGCTATGCCAAAAGCAAATATGTATCAGAGTTTGCATACTGGTGTATTTGGCCCAGATGGACATCGTTATGAAGTGCAAGTTCGCACGGAAGAAATGGACGAATTTGCTGAGAAAGGTGTCGCTGCTCACTTCGCTTATAAAGAAAAACATTATGTTCAAAACATGATGGAACAACGGCTTGAGATTTTAAGAAATTTAATTGAATCTACGGATAATTTATCGGATATTGAGTTTAAATCGAACTTGGAAGACGATTTGTTTAATGAAAGTATTTATGTTTTTACGCCGAAGGGAGATGTACTAGAACTTCCAAAAGGGTCTACACCACTTGATTTTGCTTATCGGATTCATAGTGATGTTGGAAATAAGACAGTTCAAGCGATTGTAAATGATACTAGCGTACCTTTGAACTATGAACTTGAAAATAACGACATTGTTAAAATTCGGACGAATCCAAACGCTACGCCAAGTAAGGAATGGATGAATTTTGTTAAAACGAGTCATGCAAGAAATAAGATTAAGTCTTATTTTAGTAAGCAAGATAAAGAAGAGTATACGGAAAAAGGACGGACGATTTTACAAAATGAACTTAGAAAGAAGAAACTCTCTTTTGATGAAGTTTTATCGCAAGAAAATGTAAAAAAGATTTGTAAGGATTTAAAATTGGATTCTTTGGATGATATTTATTTTTCTATTGGAACTTTACGATATACGGCTACCTATATTATCAGTTTGGCAACGGAAGATAAGAAAGACGTGCAAGATGTCTTAATTGAAAAAGTAGCGAATAATCCCACGGAACACAAGAAGAACGCTACTTCTGATATTTTGGTAGATGGGAAAACGGATATTTTAGCTAGTTTAGCAAAATGCTGTAAGCCGGTTTTTGGAGATGAAATAAAGGGCTTTATTACGAAAGGGGAAGGTGTCAGTGTTCACCGTGTAGATTGTCCTAATATTCAAGGAAAGACGGAGAGATACGTGAATGTTTCTTGGAATGATGTCGGAGGCTTTTATTATACTGGGGTTCGGGTTGTGACTGATATTCAAAAAAATTATTTGTTAGATATTATTAGTAAGGCAACGGCTAAGAATTTATATATTGATTCTTTTAAAACGAAAACCGAACAGACGAAAACTTATTACGATATTATTGTAAAAGTAAAAAATAAAGATCAATTAGAAGATTTTATTCAAAGTTTATATAGTTATAAATTTGTTTTAAAAGCAGAAAGGAATTAAAATATGAGAGCAGTGGTACAACGAGCCCAAAACGCTCAAGTTGTAGTTGATGATTGTGTAGTTGGTAATATTTCGTTTGGACTTGTGATTTTGGTTGGTTTTACAGAAGGGGATGGACTAGAACAAATTAAAAAAATGGTACATAAAGTGTTAAATCTTCGAATATTTCCGGATGATAACGGTGTCATGAATCGTAGTGTTTTAGATGTTGAAGGTAAGATTTTGTCTGTTTCTCAGTTTACTTTGTATGCGGATACAAAAAAAGGGAATCGCCCAAGTTACATCAAAGCTTTAAATGGCGAGGAAGCAAAGAAATTATACGATTTATGGAATGTGGAACTTGCAAAAGAAATTTCTGTTGAGACTGGTGTCTTTGGTGCTGATATGAACGTAACACTTACTAATGTTGGTCCCACTACAATCTGGTTAGAAATGGAATAGGAGAAATCGTCGTAAAAACGATTTCTTTTTTTGGAAAGCTGGATTTCAAAATTGTAATTTTTGGGTGCTTGTGCTTTTAAGTGTCTTATGATAAAATGTCATATAGATGTGGATGGTGTGATATGAAAGAACCAAGTTTGTCTAATACCAAGCCTAAGAAAAAGTTTGCAGAAGGGTTCTGTTTTTATAAAATATTTTGGATTTTTTTATTCGGTTGTGTTTTTGGAGCGTATTATGAGGAAATTCTTAATTTGGTGATTCATTATCACTATCATCATGAATTTGTATGGCAGCTTCGAAGAGGGGTTATTTATGGACCGATTTCTCCTATTTATGGATTTGGAGCGGTTCTTATGGTTTTGGGCCTTTGTCGTAAGAAAAGACCAGACTGGCAAACTTTTTTATATGGTGCACTTATTGGTGGGATCTTTGAATATTTTATAAGCTTTTTGCAAGAAACTTTTTTAGGAACGGTATCATGGGATTATACGAATGAGCTATTAAATATCAATGGCCGAACAACAATTCCGTTTATGATTGTTTGGGGGCTTTTAGCCGTTGTTTTAGTCAAAATTTTTTATCCGACCCTTTCGAATATTATTGAGTCACTACCAGAGAAATTTGGAAAAGTGGTGACTTGGATATTAATCGTATTATTATTTTTTGATTTTGCAATTTCGTGGGGAGCTTTAGTAAGGCAAATGTTTCGACATAATGGGTATCCTCCTCTTACTATTGTTGGAGATTTTTTTGACGAACATTATCCGGATGAAGTGTTAAAAGAAAGTTATACGAATATGGTTATCATAGAGGTAGAAAAATGATTGGATATGGACTTGGTGCTTTGTGTATTTTTGTGGCTTTTCTTTATGAAGTGAAATTGTTTTTTGGACGCAGGAAAAATAAATATCAAAAAGAAACGGATATGAAAAAAAATCCTGATATTGCTATTTTAATACCAGCTAGAAATGAATCGAAAGTCATTGAGGAATTACTTATTTCTATTGAACGCCAAACAAAGAAAATTCCTAGTAAAAATGTTTATGTGATTGTGGAAAGCGAACTGGATAAGACAGTAGAAATTGTAAAAAAACATCAGATGAACTATTTTGTAAGACAAAAATTAGATTTAAAAACAAAAGGATATGCTTTACAGGAAATTATAGAGGATTTAGCACAAAAACAGAAGTTTTATGATTTATATTTTATTTTTGATGCGGATAATGTTTTGGATTCTAAATTTTTTGAGTATATGTTAGAAGATTATTATGCTGGATATGCTGTTTCTACAGGATATCGGGCTTTGAAAAATAAAGACTCCTATTTCCCTGTTAGTGCAGGTTTAACCTTTTTTTTAATTAATGAAGTGAGAAATCAAAATTCTTTGAAATATCAGGGAAATTTAATTTTATCGGGAACAGGATATTATATTCATGGAAAATATATTAAAGAGTGGGGAACTTTTCCTTTTCATTCTTTAACAGAGGATTATGAAAGTAGTTTATATTATACCTTGCATGGTATTTCTACTCATTATCAAGATAAAGCAAAATTTTATGATGAGCAACCAACAAGTTACTCGGAAAGTGTTAATCAAAGAAGTAGGTGGATTAAAGGTTATCTTACTAATTGGATTCAGTATCGTAAGCCGATGAAGAAACAGCTAAAGAATCAGCCTTGTAATGAAGGATCTTTAAAGGAAATGATCACAGGAATTATGCCCGCTTTGTATCTTGTAGTAGGACTTTTGTTATGTTTTTTAAATGCTTTGTGGAATATAGGATTTCATTTGTCTTTGCAAACATTTTTCTATTTGGCTGTGTTTTTACTTGTTATTTATTTATTGCTTGTTTTACTTACAGGAGTTCTGCTTATGATGGTTTTAAAGGAAACAGAACTTTCCTATTCAGTTATTCTCGGCGTTTTGTTTTATCATCCTATTTTTCTGGTTTCTTATTTGCATTGTTTTATTATTGCAATCACTAAGAAAGATTTGGGATGGGTTGCTATCGCACATCGTACTAAAAAATTGTCTTAAAATATAATGTCATTAGTACGCGTGATTCTTTCTTCTTTTTTTCTTCCTTTTTTCCGGTGTTAAAAGAATCTTCTACTTCCTATTTATGACTTGCTTCTAAATTATAATATTGTACTAAATTGTTATCTCTCATAAATTCTTCTACTTTTTTTACGATATCCAT
>DVHP01000043.1 GCA_018711945.1 Candidatus Ventrenecus avicola | reverse complement strand
TTTTGCTTTTAATACAACATCAGTTTGTATGGTTATATCATGATGACTATGCTTATGCTTCTTTAAGTTATGTTGATATTGGAAATGTTGGAAATCAATTTGGTTTGGGAAAATTATTTGAATTTTTGTTTGTTCATTATATGAAATGGGGAGGTAGAATTCTTTGCTTTTTTGTTGAGTGTTCATTATTACGATTTGGGTTACCTGTTTATCGTTTTGTTCAAAGTTTAGTAATTGTTTTTATATTTTATTTTATATATAAGATACTATTATCAAAAACAAAGCTAAAAGATTATCAATTGGCGTTTCTTGTTATTTCAATGTATGGATTTTTAGATATTATGTTATTGAGAAATAGTATTTTTTGGGCTTCTGCGTCTGTTTCTTATTTGTTTCCTTTGTTACCTTTTTTTGCGCTAGTCTATGTTACTCAAAAAAAATCTAAAAACTACATAATTAGTGCTTCAATATTAGGTTTTTTCGCTGCTTTTTCTCAAGAGCAAATTGCTGCGATGACTATCGCTTATAATATCTTTTATATTTTAATAGAATGGTTTTTTAAGAAACGAAAGGATAAAAAACAGTTTATTTTTTTCGTGTTCTCATTATTAGGCTTTTGCATTTTAATGTTGGCTCCAGGAAATCAAATGAGATTAGATACCACTTCTTCTTTTGCTAATTTAAATTTGTTTCAAAAATTAATGACAACAGTACCTGCTATTATTAGTGGGGTATTTGCTACTTATAATGGAATGTTTTTAACTTTATTTTTTATTGTGGTATTTATTATTTCTTTTATAAATTTGACAAAATATCGTTCTAATTTTTTTGTGAAACTATGTTCTATTTCTAATTTTATTGTAGTACTTTTATCATTATTTATGGAAAATAATAACTATTTTACTTATTTTACTTCAATGACGACTAATTCTACTATTTTGTTTCTTATAAATTTGATTTATTTATTTCAACTTCTAGGTGTTATTCTAAGTGTTTGTTATTATTTTTATAAAGAAAAAAAATTTTTATTTATGGAATTATTTTTGGCTGGTCTAGTTAGTTTAGCTGTGATGTTGTTTGCTCCTTATTATCCGCCACGTTCTTCTATACCTTTTATATTTGTAATGTTTGTTCCTATAATATATATTATAGGTAATGTTATTGCTAAAGTTCCAAAGCTTTCTAATATATTAATTTTTACGTTATGTATTATTGCTTTTATTAATTATGCAACTATTGTGCGAGGGTATTTTAAAAATAATGAAGTAAATCAATATAATGATAGTTTACTTGTAGCTTCAAGCAAAAAGATTCAAAATGGAGATGAAATAGATACTATTATATTAAAAAAACTACATGATCCAACTTATGGTGGGGATATGCCATATTATGAAAATTGTGAGTATATTTTAGAATGGATGAAAAATTATTATTCCATTCCAAGGGATGTTGATATTATTTATGAGGGATAAATTGATATTATTTTTGATATTTGGTATACTATTAATAGCTATTTGAGGTGAATCATATGAAGAGTGTCAAAAATGAAAATGCAATTGAAGTAATAGATGTTACAAAAAATTTTAAGATTTATTATGATAAAGCTAGTACATTGAAAGAAAAAGCTTTTTTTTGGAAGCGAAATCAGAGTGAAGTTTTTACTGCTTTAAAAGATATTAATTTGACAATAAAAAAAGGCGAGAGTGTTGGCCTTGTAGGAGTCAATGGTTCTGGAAAAAGTACACTTTTAAAACTTATGACGAAGATAATTTATCCGAATAAAGGAAAAGTAATTACGCATGGAAAGCTTACTAGCTTGCTTGAGCTTGGAGCCGGATTTCATCAAGATTTTACAGGAAGAGAAAATATCTATTTTAATGCGGCTATTTTTGGGCTTACGAAGCAGGAGATTGATAAGAGATTAAATACCATTATTGAGTTTTCAGAACTTGGAGAGTTTATTGATAATCCAGTTCGTACTTATTCTTCTGGTATGTATATGCGTCTTGCTTTTTCCATTGCTATTAATGTAGATGCTGATATTTTGTTAATTGATGAAATTTTAGCAGTTGGAGACCAACATTTTCAAGAGAAATGTTTTAAAAAACTTGAAGAGTTAAAGAATAGTGATAAAACCATTGTGATTGTCAGTCATAATTTGGATCAGATTGAAAAATTGTGTACAAGAGCAATTTGGATTAATGATGGTGCCCTCGCTATGGATGGTAAACCTCATAATGTTATCCTAGAATACTTAAAGAAATGCGGGTGATTGTCATGTTTAAGAATTTGTATCAATATCGAGAACTGTTAAAGACAAATGTTCAAAAGGAAATACGAGGAAAATATAAGGGTTCTTTTTTAGGCATTTTGTGGAGCTTTTTAAATCCTTTACTTATGGTACTTGTTTATGCCATAGTATTTCCATATATTATGAGAACTAATATTGATAATTATTTGGTTTATTTGATTACTGGTGTTATTCCATGGAACTTTTTTACGACTTGTATTACGACTGGTTGTAATTGTGTATGGATGAATGGTGGGATTATTAAGAAAGTGTATTTTCCAAGAGAAATTTTACCTATTAGTGTCGTTACAGCAGGATTCATTAATTTCTTGATTTCTTGTGTGATTATCTTACTTTTTGTACTCTTTAGTGGAATTGGATTTAGTATACAGTTACTATGGCTTCCTCTCATTGCTATTATTCAAACAATTTTAAGTTTAGGACTTTTATTTATTTTAAGTGCTATTAATGTTTATGTAAGAGATATTGAATATATTGTAGGGTTCTTCCTTAATTTACTTTTTTATGCTACCCCTATTTTATATACAGTAGATATGTTTCCACCAAAATTTCAATGGATACTCTATTTAAATCCAATGACTCATTTAGTTGATGCGTATCGTGATATATTCTATTATAAGACGATGCCTGAAATTAGTTCTTTAGTTTTTATAGCAATTTTCTCATTGCTAGTTTTAGGAATTGGTTATTTTATTTTTAGAAAATTAGAAAAAGGATTTGCAGAAGAGGTATAGTATGGTTGCTTTTGTTATTTTGCATTATAAAAATTTAGCTGATACTTTAGAATGTATTTCTTCTATAGAAAAACTATTGGGTTCCAAGAAGATTATTGTTGTAGATAATTGTTCTTTGAATCTTTCTGAAAAAAAGCAATTGCAATCTTGTTGTGATAAGTTGATTTGTTTAAAACAAAATAGAGGATTTGCTGAAGCGAATAATATTGGGTGTAAATTTGCTATCAAAAATTATAACCCTGATTTTTTAATTGTGATTAATAATGATACTATTATAAATCAAAAAGATTTTTTAAAGATTATTCAGTTAAAATATCATCAATATCATTTTGATGTTTTGGGACCTCGAATTATATGTGAAGAGGGAAGTGGCTCTGTTAATCCTTATCTTCCATTAAAAACCATAGAAGAAGTTGAAAAAGAGTTAAAAGTTCAAAAGCAATTGTTATTGTTTTATCGTCATGCTGTTTTGTATTTTGGTTTGGTACTTTATATGAAATTGAAACATTTATTTGTGAAAAAACCTGTTTTTAAAAATGGTGATCAAGAAACGCTTGGTGTTGCGTTGCATGGATGTGCATTGATTTTTTCAAAACAATATTATACTAAATTTAAAAATGTTTTTTGTGAAAAAACTTTTTTATATCATGAAGAGTCTTTTTTGTATTTAAGAATACAGCAACAAAATTGTGTGAGTCTTTATTCTCCTTATTTAGAAATTATTCATAAAGAAGGAGCTAGTTTAAATTTAGTATATTCTAATCAAAGGCGACGAATGTTATTTCGTACGCAAGAAATTATAAAGTCTTTACAAATATTAGAAGATGTGATGAAGAAGGGAGAATATGTATGAAAAAACCTAAAGTGTCTGTAATTGTAAGTGTTTATAATACAGAAAAATATGTGCAAAAATGTATTGATTCAATATTGAATCAAACTTATCCGAATATTGAATTGATTTTAATTGATGATTGCAGTGTTGATAACTCTCGTAAAATATTAAGAAAATATAAAAATAAATCTAATGTAATATTAATAGAGAATAAAAAGAATAGTGGGTTGTCTTATTCTAGAAATGTTGGATTGAAAAATAGCACAGGAGAGTTTATTGGATACATAGATTCTGATGATTATATCGATCCTGATTATTATGAGAAGTTAGTTGAATCTATTATTGAAAAACAAGCGGATATTGCTGTTTGTGATATGAAATTATATTATGAAAAAACTAATACGTATCAGATTAGTCATGGATGTGAAGGAACCGATAAAATTGATTTTATTAATAATGGACTTGCAGCTTCTGCATGTAATAAATTATTCAAAAGAAATATTATAGAAAAATATCCGTTTGCTGAAGGAAAAGTTAATGAAGACATTGCAGTTGTAATTCCAGCTTTAGTGGATGCAAAAAAAATAGCATATGTTCCAGATGTATATTATTATTATGTTCAGCGAGATAATTCTATTCAGAATTCTAGTTTTAGCGAAAAAAGATTTGATATTTTTATTGGGGTAAATAGTACTTTGAAAAGAATTGAACATCATAAAGATTATGAGTTATATAAAGATGCAATTGTTTACAATCAAATTATTTGTTTATTTATCTATGTATTTCCAAAAATTGATAATTATCAATTGCGAAAAAAATATATTAAAAAATTTGCAGAACTTTCTATTGATTATAATGTGCGTCAAAATCGCTATTTTTGGAAATTTTTAAGTTCTATGAATTTTAAAAGCCGAATTTATTATAAATTATTATTTAAATTTGTTTATACTAAACATTATTCTTTAGCTAGTTTGTTTATTTCATTTCTTAATTTTTTTAAAAAAAATTTAAAAAGAAAAATTATTCCTTCTATTGATATAGGAAAATTGATTTCATTAGCACAAAAAAATCAAAAGATGAAAGAAATTATTTCTATTTCAGTCGTTGTTCCTAATTATAATTATGAAAGATATTTGGAAGAACGTTTATATAGTATTTTGAGTCAAAAAGTAAAGATATTTGAAATTCTTTTATTAGATGATTGCTCTACGGATAGTAGCCGTAAAAAAATAGATGATTTGGTGAAAAAATTGTCACCTTATATTACAATCAAAAAAGTTTATAATGAACAAAATAGTGGCTCTGCTTTTAAACAATGGGAAAAAGGATTCCAATTAGCAAAAGGACAGTATATTTGGATTGCAGAAGCAGATGATTATTGCGATAAAAATATGTTGAAGTATTTAGTAAGACCAATTAAAAAGAATAAGAATGTTATGATTTCTTATTGTGATACAGCATTTATTGATGGAGTTGGTAAAATGATTTTGCCAAGTATTAAAAATGAAATCGATATTATGAAAACGGGGCATTGGGATCATAATTTTGTTAATTCTGGTGTAGATGAAATTCAGCACTATTCGTTTTTGAATTGTACAATTGCTAATGTTTCATCTACTTTAATAAAGAATGGAAATTATCAAGAGTATTTTAAATTGTCTGGTGAGTTTAAACAATCTGGAGACTGGTTGTTTTATGTGAATATAATGCAACATGGTGATATAGCATATAATACTAAAACTTTAAATTATTATCGAGTCCATGGTAATAATGTTTCATCTATTATGAAAAAAGACGCTCATTTAAAAGAGATTAAACGAATTCATCATTATATTAATGAAAAATTTCCTTTTGATAGTTTTCAGAAAAAGGAAATTAAGAAACGTTATTCTTTTTTAGAAAAAGTATGGAATTTAAAAAAATAAAAAAACTCGGAGTGTGAATATGAAAGAATATGAATATCGAAAAGAAGTGTATGAGTTAAGACAGAAAGTGAAAGATTTAGAAAATAAAAATTACAACTTAGAGAATACTTTGAATCAAATTTTACAAAGTAAAGGCTGGAAATTTCTTGAAAAAGCTAAGAAGGTAAAAAATAAATGTTTCACTATCAAAGGAGTTCTTCCGACCTCTACTGTAAATCCTTCAAAGTCTTTTTCTTATGATTATAAAACTGAACCTTCATATGTTAGTCATTATCAGGATAATATTGATTTTAGTGATTTACCAGTTTATATTAAAACTTTAGCTTTTTATTTGCCGCAGTTTCATTGTATTCCAGAAAATGATAAATGGTGGGGGAAAGGGTTTACTGAGTGGACTAACACTAAGAGATCTAAGCCCTCATTTGATGGTCATTATATACCCAGAATTCCTCATAAAGATATCGGTTATTATGATTTGAGTAATGTTTCTGTTTTAAAAAAACAAGTGGCATTAGCCAAACAGCATAAAATATATGGTTTTATATATTATTACTATTGGTTTTCTGGAAAAAGACTTTTGGAAAATCCTTTAGATTTATTATTAGAACATCAAGAAATTGATTTTCCATTTGTTCTTTGTTGGGCTAATGAAAATTGGACTAGAACTTGGGATGGTTTGGAAAAAGAAGTTCTAATGGAGCAAAAATATTTGCCAAACGATCCAGAAAATTTTATTAAAGATTTACAAAAGTATGTGTCGGATTCTCGTTATATAAGAATTAATAATCATCCTTTAATTTTAGTCTATAATCCTGATGCGATTCCTAATTTTTCTTCTGTGTGTCGTAAATGGAGAGAAACTGCTAAAAAAATTGGAATTGGCGAAATTGTAATATGGAACAAAACGGAGATTGGCAATCCTTCTTATAAAAATACAGAATTTGTTGATGGGGAATTTGATTTTGCGCCTCATGGCTTTTATCTACCCAATGATAAAATTACGGGTATTTCTAATGCTTCTTCTGTCGTTAATTATTCTAAATTGGTTCATAATTTGTGGGAAACTTATATAAATCATTATCCCTTAAAACCATTTAGTTATTCTATTACTATGGGATGGGATAATTCTGCCAGAAGAAAAGAAAATTTTAAAATTTATTATCATTACTCTTTGGAATCTTTTTATTTATGGACGACAATGGCTGTAAAAAAGATGAATTTTAATTCGTTTTCGGATGTGTTTTTGTTAGTAAATGCGTGGAATGAGTGGGGAGAAGGGACTTATTTGGAGCCCGATGAAAAATATGGATATGCAAATATTAATACTTTATCTAGAGCTATTTGTAAAATTCCTTTTCAAGCAAATTTTAAAGTGTTTCATTCTGAGCATAGCTTAAAAGATATTCAACCTAAGATTGCAATTCAAGCTCATGTTTTCTATGAAGATTTATTTGAAGATTTGCTAAAGCAGCTAATGGTTATTCCTTATTCATATGATTTATATGTTTCTACTGACACCGAACAAAAAAAGGCTAAATTGATAGATATGTTGAATAAATTTTCTTTTCAAAATTATTCTGTTGAAGTTTTTCCTAATAAAGGAAGGGATATTTATCCTATGTTAATACAAATGAAAGAACGTATTGATCAGTATGAATACTTACTTCATATTCATACTAAAAAAACTATTACCCAAGATTATGGAGATGAATGGAGAAATTATTTGTGGCATAATTTATTGGGATCGTCGGCTAATGTAAAGAATATTTTTTTTGAATTTGGAACACATCGTCAAATAGGTATTATTTATCCTATCATTTATTATAAAGTTTTTGATCAATTGGTAAATCCTTACGGTTCTGTTGGTAAAAGTAATCAAAAAAATTTGGAATTGCTGTGTTCGAGATTACATATTTCTAAAGATAAGTTACAGCCAAACATGACATTTCCTGTGAGTTCTATGTTTTGGGCTCGCACTGATGCTATTCGTGAACTTTTTTCCATTAGCGATTTGTTGGATTTTGCAAATGAGTGTGGTCAAGTTGATGGAACTATGGCTCATGCAGTAGAAAGAATTTTTGATTTGCTGGCTGAGAAAAATGGATATGAGACTTTAGAAATTTTAAATCAATTAAAACAAGGGGAGTTGTAAAATGATAAAAAAGTTAAAAAATATAGATAAGTATTATTTTTTGATATTTGGAATTTCTATTTTTGTGTTTTTGCCATTTGTTTCGAAGTTTTATTTTTGGGGACACGATACACATTATCATGTATCAAATATATTAGCTTTAGATCAGGTATTTCGTTGGGACAATTTGTTTCAATTAAAAATATTTCCGATAATTGCTCGTGATTTTGGCTATGGATCCGGAATTTTTTATCCTCAATTGTCTCATTTTGTTGCTGTTATTTTTTATAAGCTCTTATCGCCTTTTCATTTAAATGTGACATATGCTTTGAAATTGACTCATTTTTCTGCTATGTTTTTATCAGGAATATTTATGTATTTATTATTACAAAATATATGTAAAAATAAAAAAATTTCTTTTGTGGGATCTTGTTTTTATATGACTATGCCTTATCATATTATAGATACAATTATTAGAGATGCATTTGCAGAAATTTTTGTTTTTACGTTTTTGCCTTTAGTATTTCTGGGCATTGTTTATTTGTTTCAAGGTAAGTATCGGGGATTTTATATTTCATTTGTGTTTGGATATATTGGATTGTTTTTTTCTCATCTAGTTTTAACTGTTTATGTAACTATTTTTTTAGGCATCGTTTTGCTCTTAAATTTTAAAAAAGTATTTAAGAAAAAAATTTTTTTTCGATTGGTTTTAGCAACTTTTATTGTTATTTTGTCTGTTTTATGTTTGTTAGTGCCACTTTTGGAACATCGTTTTTTAGGAAATTATGCTGTTTTTTCTGATAACTTTATGGCTAGTGTTCCTATTTTAACGAGGCATTCTCTTAATATTTTTGAGTTGTTTCTATGGCAGCAAAGATCTGATACTCATCTTTTGTTTTATATAAATATTGTGCCCTTTCTACTTGCCCTTTATGGTATTTATAAAAGGAATTTTTATAAAGAAAATGATTGGTTATTTCGAGGCGCTATTCTTATTGCTGTTTTATGTATAATTATGATGTCTACATTTTTTCCATGGAGTAAAATGCCTTCTTTTTTACAGATGATCCAGTTTCCTTGGAGATTAGAAATATTTTTTATATTTTCATTATGTATATTAGCTGTTTTTTCCTTAACGACCTTTTCTAAAGCATTACGTCCAGTGTTTGTTTGTGTTAGTATTTTATCTTGTTTGTTTTATACAGTTCAAGTGTTATCTTTGCAGAATTATTCTAAAATAGATTTAAATGAAATAAATTTTAGTTCTTCTGGAACAGGTGGTGGGGAATATTTTCCTGTTAATGTTATTAATAATTTTGATTATTATGAAAATAGAAGTAATGATGTTTTAGTTACTTCTGGCATAGCAGATATTTCTATTTTAGAGAATAATACACCTGATTTAACATTTAAAGTCAATGCGCTTTCTGATGTTACATTAGAATTACCAAGGATTTATTATTTAGGCTATCAAGTTGTTGCAACTTATGAGGATGGTTCTTCTGAACTTTTATCTTATGTAGAAAATACAAATGGTTTTATTGAAGTAAATTTGCATCGTAGTGCTCAAGTGCAAGTTACTTATTCAGGCACTGTTTTGGACAAACTCTCAAATGTTATTAGTTTTATTGTAATGGTTTTATTTTCCCTCATTATGATTGGCTATAAAAAAATTAAGTTATTTAAAAAGTAATTAAAAATCAAAAGAAAGTTTTTAGTTGCTTTTTTTCTTTTTTTATGGCAGAATACAGTTAAGGAGTAGGGGTAATATGGTAAAAATTTTATATGTAGTTATTCCTTGTTATAATGAAGAGGAAGTAATTTGTGAAACAGCGAGACAATTAGAAATAAAGATGAAAGATTTAGTTCGAAAGAAAAAGATTTCTTCTAAAAGTAAAGTGATGTTTGTTAATGATGGAAGTAAGGATAGTACTTGGGAGAAAATACAAGAATTACATCAAAAGAATAAATTATTTACTGGATTATGTTTATCTAGAAATAAGGGGCACCAGAATGCCTTACTGGCGGGTCTTTTGACAGCAAAAAATTATGCGGATATTGTGATTAGTATGGATGCAGACTTGCAAGATGATATCAATGCTATCGATGAAATGATTGAAAAAAATTCTTTGGGAGCAGAGATTGTTTACGGTGTTCGAAGTTCGCGGAAAAAAGATAGTTTTTTTAAACGATTTACAGCAGAATCTTTTTATAAAATTATGAAGTTTTTAGGTGTCGATATTATATTTAATCATGCGGATTATCGTCTTACTAGTAAACGTGTGTTAGATGCGTTGGAGGGTTATGAAGAAGTTAATTTGTTTTTAAGAGGAATTTTTCCTTTGATAGGATATCCTTCTAGCGTTGTTACTTACGAGAGGCACGAGAGGTTTGCTGGTGAGAGTAAGTATCCTCTTAAGAAAATGCTTCATTTTGCTTGGGATGGAGTTACTTCTTTTAGTGTGAGACCGATTCGGTTGATTTTGAATCTCGGAATTCTTATTTTTGTTATTAGTTTACTTGTTACGATTTATTGTATCGTTGTAAAACTTTTTGGCTATACGGTAGATGGTTGGACTTTCTTGGCTTGTTCTGTCTGGTTAGTCGGTGGTGTTACAATGCTATCTTTAGGAGTTGTTGGTGAATATATAGGTAAGATTTATAGTGAAGTGAAGGCTAGACCACGTTATCATATTGCGAGAAATTTGGAGGAAGAGCATGATTAAGGTGTTAAATATTTTATTTGTTGTTATTGCAACTGGACTTATTTTATGTTTTTTTCGAAAAAAGGATGAAACGCGTGATTATAAATGTTATAGTGTTTCTGTTCTTATTCTTTCTTGTGCACTGGTGTTTTTACTCACCTATGGACTTGGCAGTATTCCAAATGGACTACATGTAGATGAAGCTGGTATGGCTTATGATGCACTGAATTTAAGCTTTTATAATGTGGATCGATTTTTGTACCATAATCCTGTATACTTTATTAATTTTGGTGGTGGACAAAATGCTTTATATACTCATTTAGCTTCTATTGTTATTGATTTTTTAGGGTATTCTATAACTACTTTAAGGTTACCAGCGGTCTTCTTATCTTTTCTTGCAGTTTTTTGTTTTGTTATGATGATTAAGAAAGCACATGGAAAGTATCTAGCTGTTATCGTATTATTTTTACTTTGTGTGTTACCTTTTTCTATTATGCATTCGAGATGGGGATTAGAGTCTTATTTATTATTTCCGATGAGTATCATTTCTTGTTTTTGTTTATTTTGGGCTTTTTTGAGCCATAAAAAAAGATGGTTTTTCCTAGCAGGTATTAGTTTTGGACTGACGCTTTATACGTATGCAGTGTCATATCTCATTTTACCAATCATTTTAGCAATAGTATTTCTTTATTCTTTGATAAATAAGAAAGTAACGTGGAGTGAATGTTTTTGCTTTGCTATTCCTTTAGGAATTCTTGCGCTTCCTCTTATTTTGATGCTTTTGGTAAATAATAATATTTTATCCGAAATTGAAACACCTTTCTTTTCTATTCCTAAAATGTTTTTTTATCGTGGAGGGGAGTTTAGTCTTTCTAATATTCTTAACAATTGGGATTTGTTTGGAATACTATTTTCTCAAGATGGTCTTATTTATAATTCCTTTGGTAAGTTTGGTACCATGTATTATTTTAGTATTCCGTTTTGTATTTATGGATTTATATTCGTTGTTAAAGATGCTATTCAAAGTGTGAAAAAGAAGAGTATATCTTTGGATTTTATGATTTTAGCTTTCTTTGTTGCAGTATTTTTAGTAACTATGCTATTAGATGGACCTAATATTAATCGAGCAAATGCAATTTATTTTCCACTGATCTATTTTGTTGCAGTAGGTATTTATCATCTTGTATGTAAGAGTAAGTGGATTAGTGTGGTTATTCTTGCTATGTATCTTATTTTCTTTAGCTTTTTTGGTAAATATTACTTTGTGACTTATCCAAAGGAAGTTCATGACTCTACTTATTTTGTTTCTCAAGATTATGTAGAGGAGGCTATTTTCTTCGCAAATCAGTTAGATAAAGAACGTATTTATGTAATTGATATGCCAAATTATCAACCTTATATTTATACAGTTTTGGCTTTAGAGATGGATCCTTATACATTTAATCAAAGTCTTGTTATGGACGGTGGAAGTGTTGTTCAAGTTGGAAGGTATTACTTTCGCTTTGATGAAATAAAAGAAGATGATGTTTATATTTTCTTAAAGGAACATATGGTTCCAGAGGAAATAAAAAATGCTGATTTTGATTGTATGAAGTTCGGAAGTATTACTGTATACTATTAAAAATAGTAAAAGTTTGATAAAATATTTTTAAGGAAATGGTGATGAAATGAAAAAGATTAGTGTTATTGTATCTTGCTATAATGAAGAAGAGGCTTTACCTTTGTTTTATGAAGAGATGAGTCGGGTGATGGCTGAAATGAAAAAGTATCAATTTGAACTTATTTTTGTCAATGACGGGAGCAAAGATAACACTTTAGAAGTGATTAAGAAATTACAAAAAAAGGATGAGAGAATACGGTTTGTTTCTTTTTCAAGAAATTTTGGAAAGGAAGCTGCGATGCTTGCGGGACTTGATTATTCGGTAGGAGATTACGTTACTTTAATGGATGCGGATTTACAAGACCCACCTAAGATGCTTCCGGAAATGGTAAAGTTTATTGAAGAAGAAGGATATGACTGTGTCGGAACAAGACGTGTGACAAGAAAAGGAGAGCCACCTATTCGTAGTTTTTTTGCACGTTGTTTTTATAAGATTATTAATCGTATGAGTAAAGTAGAAATGGTAGATGGAGCAAGAGATTACCGGCTTATGACAAGACAGATGGTAGATTCAATTATTAGTTGTCGGGAATATAATCGTTATTCTAAGGGACTTTGGAGTTTTGTTGGATTTAAAACGAAGTGGCTTGAATTTGAAAATGTAGAACGTGTTGCTGGGGAAACTAAGTGGAGTTTTTGGAAACTATTTAAGTACGCCATTGAAGGAATTGTTGCTTTTACCACAGCCCCTCTTACTATCGCGGCATTTTTAGGAATTTTGTTTTGTTTCATTGCCTTTATTATGATTATTGTCATTATTTGTAAAACTTTAATTTGGGGAGATCCAGTTGGTGGCTGGCCAAGTCTTGCTTGTATCATTATTTTTGTTAGTGGTATTCAATTATTCTTTATGGGTATTTTTGGTGAATATCTGGCTAAAACATATTTGGAAACAAAGAAAAGACCAATTTATATTGTGAAAGAAACTGAAAAAGATTTGAAGAAGTAATAAATGAGAATGGTTGAAGAAAGATATTTTGCACAAACTAGAAATGGTTTGTGTTTTTTAGTTGTAATTTATTCTAGTGAAATATAGTAACTCAACACTTTTTGTTTTGCAATACTTTTTTAATAAAGCTAAAGACTTTTCGTTAGAAATTTGGTACAATTATTGCAGAATAGGATGTGAAAATGTGAGAAAAATTGTGGATGGAAATATAGCGTGTTCTTCCGTTGCTTATTTGTTTAGTGAAGTTGCTACGATTTATCCCATCACACCATCTAGTCCAATGGCTAGTCATGTTGATGAGATGAGTAGTAAAGAACATTATAATTTGTTTCATGATAAAGTGCATGTTACGGAAATGCAAAGTGAGGCTGGAGCTGCTGGCGCAATGCATGGTGCTTTGATGGCTGGATCTTTAGCTAGTACGTTTACTGCTAGTCAGGGATTACTTTTAATGATTCCTAATATGTATAAGATTGCTGGTGAGTGTTTACCTGGTGTTATACATGTAGCTGCTCGTACAGTGGCGACGCATGCTTTATCTATTTTTGGAGATCATTCTGACGTTTATGCAACTCGTTGTACTGGTTTTTGTATGCTTGCTAGTTCGAATGTGGAACAAGCTTATCATTTAGCGGCTGTTGCACATTTGTCGGCAATAAAAGGGTCTTTACCATTTTTACATTTCTTTGATGGATTTCGAACAAGTCATGAACTCAATACGATTGAACCTTTAAGTGAGTCTGCTTTAATGTCATTAGTTGATAAAAAAAAGTTACAAGAGTTTAAAGATAGATCTTTGAATGTTGGTAAGAGTGTTCAATATGGTATGAGTGAAACTGAGGATATTTATTTTCAAAGTGTTGAAGCAAGAAGTGAGCTTTATGAAGTGATTCCTGGTATTGTCAATGATTATATGGAAAAAATTAATGAACTTGCAGATACGAATTATAAACCATTTAATTACTATGGATCAGATAATGCTCGAAATGTCATTGTAGCGATGGGTTCTGTGTGTGACACGATTAAATTAGTTGTAGATAATGAGATAAAAAAGGGTAATCCTATTGGTATGGTAGAGGTTCATTTGTATCGGCCTTTTAGTGAAAAATATTTTTTAAGTGTTTTACCTAAGACAGTAGAATGCGTTGCTGTTTTAGATCGGACGAAAGAGCAAGGAAGTGGAGAACCATTATATTTGGATGTTGTGAATGTTTTAAAGAATACTAATATTCAAATTGTTGGAGGTCGTTATGGCTTGTCTTCTAAAAATACTACTCCTGATATGGTTTATGCTGTTTATAAAATGATGGAAGATTCTCCTAAGAATAATTTTACGATTGGTATTTGTGATGATATGAACCATACAAGTTTAGAAGTTATACCTTATCCAATTGATTTGCATGCAAAAGAGCTTTTGATTTATGGCTTTGGTTCTGATGGTATGGTGTCTGCTAGTAAAGATATTATGCATATTATGGGAGAGAGTGAATACGTTCAAGGATATTTTGAATATGATTCTAAAAAAAGTGGAGGAGTGACAGTTAGTCACTTACGAATTGGTCCAGAAAAAATAGAAGCTCCTTATTATGTTACAAATGCTAATTTAATTGTTGTTACGAAAGATGAGTATTTCTCTAAGTATTCTGTACTTGAAAAGGCCAAGGAAAATAGTATTCTTCTTATTAATACACATGATGATAAAGCTTGTTTAGAGAAGATGTCTTATCAGAATTTAGAGATGATTACACAAAAAAACTTGCGAGTTTTAACGATTGATGCAGATAATATTGCTTTAAAGCATCATTTGCCTGGTAAAATTAGTAAGATTATGGAAGTTGTGATTCTTAATTTGCTAGGAGTTACAGATGCTTTAGACAAGTTAAATAAATCTATTGTGAGTCAGTTTCTTACTAAGGGGGAAGACATCGTCAAAAATAATCAGGAAGCGATTTTGGATGCGACAAGCATGGTACGGAAGTTAGCGGTTGTTTCTTCAAATAAGAAAGACTTACAGCAGGTACCAATGACTGTGATTCAAAAAATGAATGCAAGACTTGGTAATGAGCTTACGGTAAGAGATGTCTTAGAACATCGTGCTGGTGCTTTTCCAGGAGGACTTACGGCAACAGAAAAACGGCGTGTTTCTGGATTGGTTTCAAAGTGGATTCCAGAAAACTGTATTCAATGTGGTATGTGTTCGTTTGTCTGTCCTCATGCTGTAATTCGGCCATTTTTAGTGAAAGAAGAGAAGGGGTTAGTGGCTTTAGGCGCTGCTAGTTATCATTACATTATCAGTGTATCAGAGGCTGATTGTACTGGTTGTGGTTTGTGCGTAAAGGTTTGTCCTGGTAAGATGGGTAAGAAAGCTCTTACTTTAGGTAGTTATGACGAGGAAAAGCAAAAGGAAAGCGATCAGTATTTTACATCTTATGAAAATCCTAAAGTTTTTCCTAAATATACCATTAAAGGAAGTCAATTAGAAAAGCCAAGATTTGAATTTTCTGGAGCTTGTGCTGGTTGTGGAGAAACGGCTTATATCAAGCTTTTGACTCAGTTATTTGGTGATGAAATTGTTATTGCCAATGCAACAGGTTGTTCTTCTATTTATGGTGGTAGTGCTCCATCCACACCATATACTGTTCCATGGGCAAATAGTTTATTTGAGGATAATGCAGAATTTGCTTATGGTATGTATTTGTCTTATAAAAATAAACGGTTACGAATACAGGATGTTATGGCTCAAAGTAAAGATTCTGTTACAAATGATGTACAGGAGTTGTATCAGGAATATTTGGATAATCAAGATAATTTTGAAAAAACGAAAGAAATTGAAGGAAAACTTGGGCAAAGTGTTATTCCAAATGAATTAAAAGAGTTACTTCCTTATGTTCCTTTCCGTACTGTTTGGGCTATTGGAGGAGACGGTTGGGCTTATGATATTGGTTTTGGTGGAATTGATCATGTGTTATCCAGTGAGGAAAATATTAAAGTGTTAGTTTTGGATACGGAAGTATATTCTAATACGGGTGGACAGATGAGTAAATCTAGTCATATTGGGGCAGTTGCTGAGTTTGCTGATATGGGGAAACGTTCCCATAAGAAAGATTTATTCCGTATTGCAATGAGTTATCCAAACTGTTATGTGGCTAGTGTTTCTTTAGGAGCAAATATGATGCAAACTTTAAAAGTATTTAAAGAAGCAAGTGAACATAAAGGGCCAAGTATCATTATTGCTTATGCTCCTTGTATTGAACAAGGAATTCGTGGTGGTATGAGTTGCAGTAATGAAGAACAAAAACTCGCGGTTGATGTGGGATACACAATTTTGATGCGTTATAAACCAGAAGAAGACAAATTATATATTGATTCTAAGACACCAAATTTTGATCGTTATCATGAATTTTTAGAAAGAGAAGTTCGGTATAGAGCATTGTCTATGAAAGATAGTGATTTAGCTAGTAAATTATTAGAAGAAAATAAAAAGGCTGCACAGAAACGGTATCAATATTATGAAAATTTGGTGAAAGAATAGGAAAAAGTTTTGGGCTTTTTCTTTTTTGTGTTATACTATGTTTGGGAGTGAGGTAGATATGAAATTTTTAAAATATGTATTGGTTGTATTTTGTGCAAGTTTTCTTTTTGTAGGAAATGTTTTTGCAGCAGTAGAATCACAAACTTTAAGTGAAGTATGTGATGAGGAAAGTTTGACTTGTGATTTTACCGAAAAGGATACAAACGCAAATCCAAATATTTATGTGTTTCGTGGATCAGGATGTAGTTATTGTAGAAATTTATTAAATTATTTAGCAAGTATCTATGATGAATATAGTGACGAAGTTAATATCGTGATTTATGAAGTTACTGGCAATCGTGATAATATGAATTTATATGAGGATGTTGCTGCTAAATTTGGAGATGAAGTACAAGGATATCCTTATATGGTCATTGGAGACGAAGTATTTAATGGATATATTTCTAGTTATGACAGTGATATTGTTGCAGCTATTGAAGATTTAATTAGCAGTGATACGCCTTACGATGTTGTCGAAGAAGTCAATAATGGGAATACGGATGTCATTCAGCAAGATGAGGAATCTAATTCAACAGCTGTTGTTATTACTTTTATCTTTGCAGTCGTGGTGATTGTTATTGTATTTATGGGATATCGTTTAAAAAATTCTGAAAAATAAACATGAATTTTCCCTTAAAATATGGTATAATGATTATACAACGAGTAGCTATTCAATGCGTAAAACCGGTTGAATAGTTTTTTTCTTATAAGGGAGGGTTTATAGTGAAAAATGTTGGTGATTATATTGTATATCAAAAGGATGTTTGTAAAATTGTGGATCGGAAGGAAAATTCTTTTTCTCATTTAGATTGCTACTTTTTAGTGCCACTTCGTGATGAGAGTTTAAAGTTGAGTGTGCCCGTTACAAATCCGAATATTCGTGATTTGATGAGTCTTGATGATATTGAGAAACTTATTGTAGAAATTCCTACTATTCCATACATTGATCTAGATGATAAACAACTGGAAGCAGAGTATAAAAGACTTATGAATGAAGGAACGCCAGAGGATTTGATTCAAATAATTCGGACTACTTATATGAGAAATCAAAAAAGAATTGAAAAAAATAAAAAGACAAGTGATAAAGATAGTCGTTATTTTGAACAAGCTGAAACGTATTTATATTATGAAATTGCAACTGTAATGAATATTAGTTTTGATGAAGCTAAGGAATATGTTTTTCAAAAAGGGTTGAATTAAAAAGTAAACGCTCGTAAGTTAGAAAAAATAAAAAACTATCGATAAAATAAAGGGAAATCGATAGTTTTTTATTGTA
>DVHP01000042.1 GCA_018711945.1 Candidatus Ventrenecus avicola | reverse complement strand
CATCCATGCAAACCCTGTACTTTCAGTGCAGGGTGGTTGATAAAACTTTATGAAACAGAATTAAAAGCACAAAAATGAAAAGTCTATTCTCTAAAATAGGCTTTTTGTAAAAAATGTCAAATGACTCTTGTTCGCTTGTATTCAAAAATAATGTTTGCTATAGTAATAGCCGATACATCTGAGATTCAGGTGTATGCCCCTTCTTTTATATAGAAGAACAAGAAGGGTGGAGATACTTATGCGAAAAAGTGAAAAAAACTTATATGGCATACTACACCGTTTATTGATAATAATCTTTATATTATTATCAATTATAATTTTTAAATAAGAATTTAAAAATAAAATAAAGGGCATCTGATCAACTTGCGTTGAATCAGGTGCCTTTTCCAACATAAGGGAAAGCATCTGATAGCTACTTCGGATGTATCCTTTTTTATTTTATGAAGTCTCCTTCATTCATATACATGATAGTATAAAAATTGTGTATTTACAAGTTTTAGAATAGTCATTTTGTGGATAAAATGAAAAAAAACTCCTTGGAAATTTGTAATTTTTAACAAAATATACTATACTGTTATTAGAGTAGACAGGGTGATGGTATGGATATACATATCCTATTAACAGATTATCAATTAAAATTTATGTATGGGGAACGGGCTTTTCAAGATCCAATTTTGTTATCCCGAGAAGTTCTAAAAAAAGCTTATCATGAAGGACTATACTTTATTGGACAAGAAAAAGTTATCAATAAGATTTGCCAAAACAAAAAGTTTTCTACACATTCTGCTTTTTTCTTTGCAGGAATTCCAAGTATGGAAGAGATTAGTCTAGTAAGTGTAATTAGTCCTGTTTTATATGCTGTAAAAATAGAGCTTCCATATGAAGTGCTAGCAATGTTTTCTTATGATAGTTTTGGCGGTGAGACAGTTTTAAAAAAGGAAAATGTTCCATTGCAAGAATATGAGATAAAAAGAGTTTGTTTTCATCTGCAGATGGTCGATAAAAAACCAGTTTATGTAGAAAAAAATGAAACAGAAAGAATGTCATTTGATTTAAAAGAAAAAGAAGAATTAATACAATATTTTTATCATTCTATTAAGGAATACAAATTTATCATAGAAAAAAATTTAGATGCCTTACGAAAAAAACTAGAAAATTTTTTGAATAGCCCACAAGGTATCTGGTTTATGGATAGTCCTGATAATTTACAAAGAGTAAAAGAAAGCTATGAGGATTTAGTAGTGACGATAAAGTAGTCCATTGCGAGTTCTCATTTTTTTTGATAGAATACTTTTGTGAGGAAAAAATGAAAGAAAAAACAAGTGATATAGAAAAAATGAAAAAGAGAGAAATGTTTATCGTTATTCTTTTATTATTGATAGATCAAGGAAGTAAAGCGTGGATGGAAAGTTTGCTTGCTCATGGTTCTATTACCATTGTTCCGAATTTTTTTGAATTGGATTTTGTTACTAATACTGGAGCAGCTTGGAGTATGTTTCATGGTAATGTGATTTTTTTAATTATTGTTAGCTTATTGGTATTATTCTTTTTAGTAATGATGTATCCGACGATTCCAAAGAGCCGTTTGAAAAGTATTTCTTATATTTTGTTATATGCTGGAATTATTGGGAACTTATTAGATCGAATGGTTTTTCATTATGTAAAAGATTTCTTGAAATTTACTATTTTTGGCTATCATTTTCCGGTGTTTAATTTTGCTGATATGTTTATAGTTATTGGAGCAATTCTTTTAATGATTGCGATTTGGAAGGGAGAGAAAACTCATGGAAATAATCAAGTATCAAAACGAAGAAAAAGAAAGATTTGATAAATATTTAAGTGAAGAGTTAGATATTTCTAGAACTCTTGCTAGTAAAATGATTCAAGAAGGCTGTGTTTTGTTAAATGGAAATATTTCTAAACCTGCTAGTAAGCTTTCTCTTGGGGACGAAGTTCAGGTTGTCAAAATGTATGAAGAAGAAATCGATTTAGAACCTGAAAATATTCCATTAGATATCGTCTATGAAGATGAAGATGTTATATTAATTAATAAACCTTCTGGTATGGTTGTCCATCCGGGAAGTGGGAATTTTTCACATACAATGGTTAATGCTTTGCTTTATTATACGAAAGAGTTAAGTGATTGTAATGGCGAGATTCGACCTGGAATTGTTCATCGTATTGATAAAGATACTTCTGGTCTTATTTTAGTAGCGAAGAATAATCAAGCTCATGCCATTTTAGCAGAAGACTTTAAAAATAAAAGGATTAAACGTAAATACATTGCATTAGTGTGTGGGGTATTACAGCATAATCATATTACGATTGATGCTCCAATTGGTAGAGATAAAGTGAATCGTAAACAAATGACTGTTACTGCCGAAAATAGTAAACATGCAGTAACCCATGTTCATGTGCTAAAGCGATATCAAAAATATACTTTAGTAGAGTGTGAATTAGAGACGGGTAGAACTCACCAAATTCGTGTACATATGGCTTATATAGGATACCCAATTTATAATGATCCAATCTACAATAAAAAAGAGGCCACAACATTTGGCCAATTCTTGCATTCTAGTGAGATTACATTTACTTCTCCAAGTACTCATAAAACTCTTTCTTTTACGTGTCCTTTACCAAAGGAATTTCAAGATTTTTTAGATGAGTTAGAGAAACAAGAGACTAATAAATAATCCTAAAGTAAAAAGAAAATATGGCAATTCTAGAAACTTGAATTTTCCAGTTTCTTTTTTTAATTGTAAAATCAAGAAAATGCTATATCCCAGAAGAAAAAAGCTAGAGAGAATTGCAAGAACTTTATCTTGAAAATAAAAATGAAAAAGGGTTGTACTGATTAAGAAAATGCCGTTTGTTAAAATGAGAAAGAGTAAGTCGTGTGGTTCCTTTTCTTTTAAAAATACTTGAATTACTGGAATACTAATGCAAATTGTTACAAATATTACTGCACATAAGTAAAACATTTTCCCACCTCTTTACTAATTTTATGTTTTAGGTTAAAATATTATGAGTGGAGGGAAAATTATGGCAGTATTAATGAATAAAAAAGATGAAATGATTATGCGTCTCGTTCATTATTTTATTACTGAAGAAAATTATAGTCCTATCGTAGTAAACGGTGTTAAAGATGAAATATGGTTGCAAAATCAAGATGGACCATATAAAATCATTAGAATTAATGCTAACTATATTCATAATAAAGAACAATATGAAGTTGATTTATTAAAAATTAGAAACGTGATGCATCAGGTAAAGAGGAAAACTCTTGCTTGGAGCATGAATACGTTAAATATATTATTAGATGTTAATGAAAATGTACAATTAGAAAATACTAAAAACATTGATTCTGTGAATCTTAAAAATGTCAAACAAATTAAAGAAAAAAATATTTTGGAAACATTTCCAGATATTAATCAAAAAATGCTTGATGAACAGGGATTAGATCTTATGATCGATGTTACAAATGATATTAACGAAAAAACTGAAAAAGAAAATAAAGTTTACGAAAGTATTTTTAAACCGAAAAAGATTGTTGTGACAAGTATTTTAATTCTAATCAATGTCATTGTATTTTTTGCAATGTTTGCATATTCTAGGGCAAATATTACTGGTGGAGCATTGTTACAATTCGGAGCTTTAAATAGTGTTCTAGTTCAAAATGGACAGTTTTGGCGTCTTATTACAGCTGGTTTTGTTCACAGTGGAATCTTACATTTGCTCTTTAATATGTATGCGTTATACTTAATTGGAACACAACTAGAGAATTTTGTTGGTAAATGGAAATTTTTACTAATTTATTTCTTTAGTATGGTGAGTGCTAGTTTAATGAGTTGTATATTTAATCCATATTCAATTAGCGTTGGTGCAAGTGGTGCAATTTTTGGGTTATTAGGGGCTTTAGTATATTTTGGCTGGCATTACCGTTTATATCTAGGAAGTATTTTAAGAAATCAAATTATTCCAATTATTGTATTAAATTTAGTATTAGGGTTCTTAGTTTCTGGTATTGATAATGCCGCGCATATCGGAGGATTAATTGGAGGACTTTTAATTTCTATGGCTCTTGGAGTCCAAAAAACAGAAGATAAGCAATCACGAATCAATGGTATTGTTGTATCAGTGATCTATTTAGTATTTTTAGTATATATCGTATTTTTTAGATAAGAGCAGTGAATATTTCATTGCTTTTTTTGGTTGTTTTTTGCTTTGAAAATTTATTGAAAAAGATAAATTGATTTGACGATTTTGTTTCAGATTAATTTGCATCTCTATAAGAAATATAGTAAA
>DVHP01000041.1 GCA_018711945.1 Candidatus Ventrenecus avicola | reverse complement strand
ATATGTATTCTTTTACTGCATCTTTTGCTTCGTTATTCGTACACCCGCATAGGAAAAGGCAAAGAATTATGAGAATAATTTTTTTCATAAACGTTCCTTGTAAGTTAATTTAATCAGTTCTGCTATTTGATGCATTTTTAAATTGTAATCTTTTTCCAGTTCTTTTTTGCAATCTTTTATCATCTTATTTAAATCATTTTCTAAAGAACCAAACCATTCATAATAAATAAATTGACATTTTTCTAAATTTTTTTCTTCTTCTAACATTTTTAACTCTGTTTTTAAAACTTTTTTCTCTTCTATAGCTTTTCTAAATTCTTTTCTAGTTTCTAGCTTATCTAATTTTTCATAAGATACAGGCGTTTCTTTCATCGAATAGGCATATTCATTACAATTATTTTCATCTTCTATTAAAAGTTTACTATAATAAATAGATTTTCCGTTTTCATCAAATTCTAGTAAAATACTTGTTTTTGTGGAAGAAAATAGGATTATTAAAGGTTTTTCTTTCCTGTTTTTCAATGTTGTTTTTCCCATGTATTTTTCCAGCCAGGAATTTTTTATTTTAATTTTATATGTTAAGAAATCCATCATGTCTTTATTGCTAATTCGTATGAAAGGCACTTTTTTTATCATGGTAATAGGATCATTTTTTTCCCATTCATAAAACTCTAAATAACATTCATCAAAATTCGCTAATACATCGTAGTAATAATGCATATAATCACCTTTCCTTTTTTAAGTCAATTATAATTAGGATGACTCCAATATAAAAAAGAAGACATTCTATTCTACTATTTATAAAATGAACATATTCTAAAAAACTATACCCTAAAGTGAACAAATTTAAATAAAGTATCATAAAGAAGATACTAATAGATAGAAAAAGTATTCCTATTCCTAATAATATTATTTTTTTCATAGTTCTCCTATAATATTCTATTTCTTATTTTAAGATTTTAGTATATAATGTTGTAAGGTGGTGTTATATGGATATTATAAAGTATATTATTTTAGGAATTATTCAGGGGTTAACAGAACCTTTGCCTATCTCTAGTAGTGGACATTTGGTTTTGTTCAAAAATTTGTTTAATGCGAATATGTTAAATGATGTCAATTTTGAAATTGTAGTAAATTTTGGATCTTTTTTAGCTATCTTATTTATTTTTCGAAAAGATGTTTTAAGATTAATCCAAGGATTCTTTGGTTATATTTTTGATAAAAAGAATCGCAAGAAGTTTGCTCAAGATTTTAAGTACTGTTTGCTTATTATTATAGGTAGTATTCCAGTTGGAATTGCTGGGCTATTATTTAAAGATAAGATTGATAGTTGGTCTGGAAATATGACTTTACTTGGATGTGCATTTTTAATTACATCTCTTATGCTTTTCTTAGTTCGTAAAGCAAATGGGAAAAAGAAAGATTATGATATTACTGTGAAAGATGCGATTATCATTGGTCTTTTACAAATGGTTGCTTTAACACCTGGTATTAGTAGAAGTGGAACTGTGTTAGTAGGATGTTTATTATGTGGAATTTCAAGAGAATCTTCTTTAAGATATACCTTTATGTTATACTTCCCTGTTAGTGTTGCTTCGATGGGACTTGGAGTCGTTGACTTATTCCAAGACGGTAATTTAAGCAATTTACTTCTTCCTTATACATTAGGAATGATTGCAGCTTGTATTGTTACTTATTTTTCTTATCGTTGGCTATCTAGCTTAGTAAAAAGAGGAAAGCTTTGGAAGTTTTCTGTTTACTGCTTCATTTTGGCAATATTCGTATTAATTTATTTTCGTTAATTTGTAAAGTAAGGCACAAGAAATTGTGTCTTTTTTAAATATATGTTAAGATTATAGAAGAAAGTTGGTGCATAATATGAAAAAAATATTTGATCTTGTTAATTTTAAAGAACTTTTTAAAGGATTTTTATTTTTATTCCTTTATATGCTAGTTATTCCAGAATTAGTGCTACTTTTATTTGATATACTACACTTTGATATTTCTAATTCTACTTATTATATGTTGGCATATGTTTTTATCTATGTTATTACTCTGGCTATGATTTTTATAGGATATCGAAAAACAATTTTTAAAGAGGCAAAGTTATACGCGAAGAACTTGAAAAAGAATTTTTCTCTGGGGCTTAGATATTGGTTTGCAGCTTTAGCCTTTATGATTATTACAAATATGCTTATTCTTAGCTTAGCAGGAGGTCTTTCTACTAACGAAGAAGCAAATCGTTCTATGATCAGTATTATGCCTGTTTTTTCCGTTATTTCTATGGCTTTTGTTGGCCCTTTTATTGAAGAAGTTCTATTTCGTAAGGGTTTTCGTAATGCATTTCAAAGTGATAAAGTGTTCCTTATTTTTACTGCCTTGTTATTTGGTGGTGCTCATCTAGTCTCTGCCTTTTCTTTAGGTAGTATTTGGGAAAATTGGGCTCAACTATTATATATCATTCCTTACAGTGGAATAGGTTATTTCTTTGGCAAAGCATATATTGAAACAGACACTATTTTTACTAGTGTTGTTTGTCACATTCTTCATAATTCTTTATCTGTATTGCTTATTTTACTTGTAGGAGTATAATATGAAAGAAGTAGAATTAAAAGAAGAAAAAAAAGGACATAGATTGATATTTAAAATTTTGATTTTTCTATTGGCTTTCGTTGGTTTATTATTTTGTTATATGTATTTCTTTGAACCAAAAACGATTATTACTCAGGAATATGCAATTGTAAATGATGAGTTACCCGACTCTTTTAATGGGTTTAAAATTGCGCATTTTTCTGACATTCATTTTGGAAGAACAACAAACGAAGATGAAGTGACGAAAGTGGTATCACTCATCAATGAAATGAAACCAGATATTATTGTTTTCACAGGTGATTTATTTGATAATTATATTACGTTGTCTTCGGAGAATAAGGAGTTTTTGAAATCAACTTTGTCTAATCTTTCCGCGACAATCGGAAAATATGCTGTAACAGGAGATAGCGATTCTATTGATGAAGCGGCATTTAAAGAAATTATGGAAGGATCCGGATTTACTATTCTTACAAATACTAACGTTCCTATCTTTTATGAAGGAAATACACCAATTTACTTAAGTGGTATTCCCTCGATTACAAAGAGTTCTCCGGATATTGCTAATGCATTAAAAAAAGACATCGAAGGAAACTTCTATCAAATCTTATTATGTCATGAGCCAATTATTTTTAATAATGTTGCTGATAGTGCGAATTTAGTATTGTCGGGACACTCTTTAGGAGGACTACTCCGGATTCCTTTTCTTGGAGGACTTATCAAGAAGGATAACGTGGGAGAATATGAATTAGGTAAGTATACTACTGATTCTTCTACTCTATTCGTTTCTAATGGAATAGGAACGGAAAATCTTAGTTTACGATTGTTTAATTATCCATCTATTAATTTATATCGTCTTTATAATTATGAATAGAAAAAAACACTGGAAATTTTCAGTGTTTTAAAATGTTTGTTTCTTCAAAAGAAATATCATTTAAGTCATAGAAACCATCAAATGTTCTAACGGCCATTACTTTTCCTGATCCAAACAATAATTCTTTTAATTGTTCTGGACTATTGGCTAGTTGAAATGTATTATCTGGCATCATAACTGAATAAGCTAAACTGTATCTTGTTGCATCTTGTGGATATTTTGGAGGAATCGGTGTTCCTTCAAATGATCCTTTCATTCCCCATAACCGAGCATTTTCATGAAGATGCATTTCTGCGTAAAATGGATAAGCTGATATATCTGCGAATTCTATGTTATAAAAATTTCTTGGTGGTTCTTCTTCTAGGGTTTCACTGGTGCTTACTAATGGCATTTTTTCTTTTTCCATATTATCAGGTAATAAAATTGGCTTTTTACCAGGCATTGCATAATAATCAAAAGGAATTTTATTTTGCAAATATTCTATAATGGTTTCTCCTGGCATGTCTTTGTTCGGAATATTTAGATTGATTTCTGGATCTTTTATTGATGACTCCAGTGCGACAACTCTTTGAATTTCGCTTACAATGATATTTTGAAGTTGAGCACTTTTGTTATATTGGTTTTGTAAATAGTCTGTTACCACTTCTCCTAAAGTAGATGTTTGAATCATTTTTTGACGATTATTTTCAAATTTGTCCATTTCATTATATAAGAATTTTATGTAAGAATCATAATTTTCTCTTCGTTTTTCAATTGTTATGTCTTCTTTTGTTTCTTGTGAATTTTCTTGATGTTCCTTCACCGTCTCAATGAACTGTTGTGTTTTTTCTTCTTCTGTTGGTTCTACTATTACCGGAGAAGATGAAGTAATGTCTTTTAATTGTTCTAGTATTTTTTCTTGACTAAATTCTGGGATTTCAATAGGCTGCGATAATTCTTCTTGCTGTTCTGGTTTGGATTCTGGAACATTTACTTCCACTTCTTGCATTAATTCATCAATCGTTACTTTCTCTGGCTTTTGATAAAATTCTTCTACATAGGTTTGATAACGACTTAGGTCTTCTTCATTTTCCATCATTCTAGGTAGTTCTTCTGATAATAATTGCACGTTAGAATTTGGAAAAACACTTTGAAATTTTTTGTTAATTTTTTCTTGCAAACTATGTAATTGCATGATTTGTTCTTGAATATCTTTTTGGAAATCCAATCTATTTTTTAATTCCATGTAAGTTGCAATTGCTTTAATTAAAAGAATAATATCTCTATAATCAATTACAAAAATATAGTCTCTTTCCATTCTCTTTAGTTCTTGGTAAATTATTCTGCAAGCATTTAGATATTCTTTATATTTTTCCTGCCATGATTCTAGCGCTTTTTTTTCTTCAATCATAGTGCCTAAATCATTTTCTTTTTCTAAAGCTTCTATTGTTTCTTCTACTTTATTTTCTGTATTAAACACACTTTCTAAACCTTGAGTAAATGTATCAACACTTTTTAATTTTAAACAATTACTCAAAAAAACTTCTGTTTCTTTTTCTAATTGTGACATTTCTATTTTCATATCCTCACCTATTCTTATCTAATTATAACATAGTAATTTCTAAATTCAATCTTTTTCATAAATTTATAGGCAAAAAAAATGGGCATTTCAGCCCATCAAATTTATTTTACTTCGATGTATTTTTTTGTATCTTTTTCTTCAAGTTTTGGAACAACAATATTTAAAATACCATTTTCAAATGATGCTTCGATTTCATTTTCAGCAACATCTCCTAGATAGAAACTTCTTTGATACTTTCCATATATTCTTTCTTGACGTAAGTATTTTTTGCTTTCGTCTTTTTCCTCTTCTCTTTTTTCAGCAGTTACTACAATGTTACCATTATTACATTCTACTTTGATTTCATCTTTCTTATATCCAGGAATGTCCATTTCAATATGGTATACTCCATCCTTTTCATAAATATCGCATTTCATTTTATTGTCCTCACTTGATAAAAAGTTATCAAATAAATCATCTAAATAATAACTTCTAGGTAATAATCTCATCTTTATCATTTCCTTTCATGATTCCATTATAGCACTTTTTTAGCACTTGTCAAGTTAAAGTGCTAACTTTTTTTATTTTTTGTGAAAATTTCTTTTCACAGTATTAGTATGGTAGGTATTTTTCTATTCATGAAGCCAGTTATTGCCAAGAAATCTCTCCTAGGGCATCATTATTATAATAGTAATTGTATTCATCTTCGGGCATTTCATAAATATCTAATACTACCGCTTGCCGTCCTAAGGAATCAAAGCTTTTTTCTAGTTGTTCTTTTATGACTGGAATGTTTTTCTCTTCTTTTAAAGGATCGTTAATATAGTAGTAAGTCTCATCATAACCAGTTAGTACTACCACATGGCTATTCATGGGATAAGTGTATGTATATTTCTTGTCATAACTACGCCATTCATAGACATTTTTTACTTCTTGATAATCGGTAGTAACCCATATTAGGGCGGGAGTTACTTGAAAAAATTCTTTTAAGGCATACTTGTTTTCGTTCAAGGCAATCGTTTCCATTAAATAAGGACGATCATTTTTGGTATCATTGATAACATTTTTCATGGCATTTAATATTACCGTATCAAAGGTTCCCCAACCTCTTTTTTCATTTGCTGGATCACCAGCATAATAAATCGAGGGATCTGGTCCATATCTTACGCCTTTCACTTCATAGACTCGGCTTGTCGGTAAGTAATTATCAATAAATTCTTTTAGAGTAATATCTATTCCGTAATAGTTTAGTAACATCACTGCAGAAGCCGCTTCACAGCCATTGGGATAGGCTGGGTTTTGATTTACTAATGGGACATCTTTTGGGCCCATATTACTATAATATGTTTCTTGATACCATTCGTCATAACGCATAAATTCCTGATACTCACTATCTTGAAATTTTTTGGCGTTTTCAGTAAGGGCTAGCTGCCTTGTATAATAATCTTCAGATAAGGTTGGAATTAGAGCGTTTTTTAGTTTTTCTTCTTCTCTTTGTAGGCATTTAAGCCAATAAAGGTTCGTCCCCACTAGTAAAATAGCTAGGACGAAGATTGCACTTAAATATATCCACTTCTTTAATTTTTTCATACAATTCTCCTAAGATCATTATAAGTCTTACTTCGTTTTGAAACAAGATGTATCCTATCCATTGACAATAAAAGACACTTCTTTCTTTGAAATGTCTTTATTTTTCTAAATATTTTTTTAACCATTGTCCTGTATAAGACTCTTTTATTTTGGCTACTTCTTCAGGTGTTCCAGTTGCCACGATAGTTCCACCATTTATTCCACCGTCTGGTCCTAAATCTATGATATAGTCGGCCACTTTGATAACATCTAAATTGTGTTCAATTACGATTACTGTATCGCCATTATCAACAATGCGATTTAGGATAGCAAGTAGTTTTTTTATGTCTTCGGTATGAAGTCCCGTTGTTGGTTCATCTAAGATAAATAAGCTTTTGCCAGTTGCTTTCTTTTGTAGTTCTTTAGCAAGTTTTACACGGCCAGCTTCCCCACCAGAAAGGGTTGGAGCACTTTGACCAAGCGTAATATAGGTTAGTCCGACATCCATTAAGACATCTAATTTTCTTTTGATTTTTGGTACATTTTCAAAGAATTTGGCTGCTTCATTAACACGCATATTGAGGACTTCGCTGATGTTTTTTCCTTTAAATGTAATGTCTAAGGTTTCTTTGTTGTATCTTCTGCCATGGCAAACATCACAAGGAACGTAAACATCTGGTAAGAAGTGCATTTCTATTTTTTTGACACCATCGCCCCAGCAAGCTTCACATCTTCCGCCTTTTACGTTAAATGAAAATCTTCCTTTGTCATAGCCACGCATTTTTGCTTCTTTGGTACTAGCAAATAAATCTCTAATATCATCAAAAACTCCAACATACGTTGCAGGGTTACTTCGTGGAGTTCTACCAATGGCATCTTGGCTAATCATTACAACTTTGTCGATATGTTCAAGGCCTTTTACTTCTTTGCATTTTCCTGGAACTTCTTTGGAACGATATAATTTGTTGGCAACCGTTTTATAAAGGATTTCATTTACTAAGCTACTCTTTCCAGAACCAGATACTCCTGTTACACAGATAAATTTTCCAAGAGGGAATTTTACATTAATCTTTTTTAAATTATGTTCTTCGGCTTTTACTACTTCTAAGTATAAGCCATTTCCTTTTCTACGTTTTTTTGGAACTTCAATTTTTTCTAGTCCGGCAAGATAGCGGCCGGTTAAGCTGTTTGGATTATGCATCACTTCTTCTGGAGTTCCGGCTGCAACAATGGTACCACCTTCGGTTCCGGCACCTGGGCCAACATCGACTAGATAATCGGCTGCACGCATGGTATCTTCGTCATGTTCTACCACGATTAGAGTATTTCCTAAATCACGCATTTCCTCTAGGGATTTAATTAGTTTTTCGTTATCTTTTTGATGTAAGCCGATGCTTGGTTCGTCTAGAACATATAGTACACCAGATAATTTGCTGCCAATTTGAGTCGCTAAGCGAATTCGTTGAGACTCACCACCAGATAAAGTTCCGGCCTTTCGATTTAGTGTCAAGTACTCTAATCCAACATTTACTAAGAATGTTAAACGATTGTCAATTTCTGTCAATAATAGCTGGCTGATATTTTTTTGCTCGTTTGTTAGTTTCAAATTTCTTAGGAAATCTCTTAGATCGCGAATACTCATCATCGTCATATCATAGATATTTTTTTTGTTAATATAAACGGATAAAACGCTATCCTGTAGTCTAGTTCCATGGCATACTGGGCAATCCATTTCAACCATAAAGGTTTCTAGCCATTCTCTTGTCCAAGCACTAGTGGTTTCTATATAACGTCTTTCTAGATTTGGAATGACACCTTCAAAATAATCGTTGGTATATCGAACATTCCCATTTTTAGCAATAAATTTTATTTCAATTGGTTCCTCTGTTCCGTAAAGCAAAATGTCAAGTTTATTCTTTGGAATGTCTTTGATTGACGCATTCATGTCAATATCGTATTTTTCACAGACAGCACGCACGATTGTACTATGAGTATTGTTATCAAGAGTATATCCTAGTAACCCATTTTGATTTAAGCTTTTTTCTTTATCTGGTATGATTAAATCTTCGCTGATTTTTAGTTTTGTTCCAAGTCCTTTACATTCAGGACACGCTCCATAAGGGCTATTAAAGGAAAATAATCTTGGTTCTAGTTCTGGAATCGAGAAATTACAATGAGGGCAAGCATAGTTCTCACTCATTAATATTTCATCGCCACCAATGACATGAAACACTACTTTACCACCGGCTAATTTTGTACTTGTTTCAATGGATTCAAAAATACGACTTCGCTCGCTATCACGTACAACAACTCTATCTACAACAACCTCAATATTGTGTTTTTTATTTTTTTCTAGTTTTATTTCTTCGTCTAAACTTAGAGTCTCACCATCTACACGAACACGAGAATATCCTTCTTTTCTTAAATCATCGAATAGGTCTTTTTGTGTTCCTTTTTCCCCATGAATGACTGGTGATAATATTTCTAGTTTTGTACCCTCTTCCATTTCCATAATTTTATTAGTCATTTCTTCAATACTTTGACTTTTAATTGGAATATGATGGTTTGGACAGTATGGTACACCGATACGGGCAAATAAAAGACGTAAGAAATCATAAATTTCTGTAATCGTTCCAACCGTACTACGAGGGTTTTTATTGGTTGTTTTTTGATCAATTGAGATACTTGGACTTAATCCTTCAATACTATCAACATCGGGTTTATCAACGTTACCAATAAACTGTCTTGCATAAGCAGATAAACTTTCCACGTATCTTCTTTGCCCTTCCGCAAAGATTGTATCAAAAGCTAAACTACTTTTTCCTGACCCAGATACACCTGTCATAACAATTAATTTGTTTTTAGGTAGTTCTATATTTACATTTTTTAAGTTGTTTTCTCTAGCTCCTTTGACTATAATTTTATCCATAAAATACACCTCTTTAAAACATTCTTATTTTAGCACAAAAAATCTGGTTTATGCAGAAATACTATATCATATATTTGTTCGTTATTCAATTCTAAAGTATCATTATTTACTAAAAATTTCTTATAAAAAATACGCATCAAGCGTATCAATCAATCCTTATATATTTAAGTTATATAGTTTTTTATTATCTTTTGTTTTTACATTAAAATAAGGTATGTAATTATAGTAACTAAGCTCACTAGCTCTATTATCCAAAATGCTGTCATGGATATTTTTCCTCGTTTTAAAGGATTTTCTGTGTTTCTATTATAGTCTTTTTGCTCGTTTAACTCCTGCGCCAATTTTAATAAATTTTTTTTGATTATGAATGTCTTTTAAAGATTTTAGTTGTTCTTCAATTTTTTTGGGATTTCTAATTTCTGGTAAAAGAATATTTTCTAGTATACCAATGTGTATTTCATCTTCACTCGAATAATCCGGGTACTCCTGATGCTCTTTATAATAATCTTCACTATATTTTTGAATTCCAGCATACAATGTGTGGTATGCATCTTTTACTATGGGAAGATATTCTTTGGCATAGTAACTGACAAAAGCATCTCGCATTTGTTCTTTTTCTTTGATTGCATTTGGATTTGTTTTTAGTTTTTTTAAATCCCATATTTCTGTTTGATTTGGAAGAACTGACTCTAATTTTAGTGCTTCATTTTCATTTTCTATAATGTTTAACTGTCCTCTTTTTACGATATGATTTAATAAATCTAATGCTTCAAATGACACTTCTTCTAGAGGTGTTACACTCTCTTTGCTCGCCCATTCTCTGTTCGGAGAAGAAGTAGAACCACGAACATATTCTGTAAAAGTAGTCTCAGGCAAGCGATAGATGGTAATGTATTTATCTTTTAATGTTTTATTTATTGTTCCTGGAAACACATCAATAATTTGTCTTTTGTTCGTTTCTTTTTCTCTTTTTCTTCGAAATAGTAAAGATAAACGAAACGCAGCCATAGTAAAACAATCTACAGGGTCAATCCCGGCATAGACATAGGCTCCTTTTTGGGTACTTTCTTTAGGTTCTAAGACTTCAATACTTGGGTCCATGGAAGCATGAAATAAGTAGCCTGTATCTTCTTTGCCATTTTTTTTATTTTCTAAGTACTGGTCAATCCATGCATCCAATTTTTCATAGTTGTTTAATATCTATTCTTTTTTCGTTCTTTCTTTTTCTTGAATGATTGCTTTGTTATACTCTTTTAGAAACGTATTACTTTTGGATAGTACTTCTCTGGCTTCTTTCGTTCTTAGTTTGGTTTCATCACAACCACCTAAGGGAGCAGGATAATTAATACGATTTCGATCTAGAGCATCTGCATCTTTTAAAATGTCAGAAAGTGCTTGAATATTTCTTTTCTCTTCAGCAGTAAAGAAATCATTTTTAAATTCTATTGTATCTTCATGAGATGCATGCGTCTCTATTAATAATGATACAATCTCTAATTCTTTTGGGGACAATTCTGGTTCTAATTTTTCTTTCGCTTTTTTCGCACCAATTATTCCATGACTTTTTTCTTCTGCTCCGATAGTCTTTCCTATATCATGGTATAAAGCCGCGACTCTTAAAAGATTTTCTTGTTCTAGTGTTTCGCCATGGTTCTTTTTTTCTTTTAAAATCCATTCTACATAAGCAAGAACTCTTTCAATATGTTTGATATCGTGGTTAAAATCTTTTGTATCTGTATATAGATGTTTTTCTATTCCAGTTTGAATATAAGTAGTAATTCTTGTTATATCTTCTTTTGTAAATCCTATTTCTTTTAAATAATTTTCATTCATTAATCCAATATAGCTTTTTTCCATATCTTTCACCTACTTCACACGTTTTTGATTATACAGTACTTCATCGTAGTATGTAAACATACACGCCATAATTGTTTTTCCTAGTTCATTAGACTCTTCGGTATCCATCACAATGTGATAAATTTCTTCTTCGCTTTTTGTATCAAATAAATAACGAATAGCTAGAAAAGATAAATCATACATATTATAGTTTTCATTTACAAAGGCACTTCCATGTTTTAACCCTTGTAATGGTGGAATTTCTTTTGTGTTAGCTTTCACTTTTTCATAAAACTCTTTTAAAGCTTCTTTATCATTTAAATACTCTGTTTCTCCTGATAGTACTTGGGCAAGACCTTCATCTAGCCAAACTACTCTTTTTTCGTAATGATTTGGTATTGCTAGATTTTTATATAAAATATGGCAAAATTCATGAAGAGGATTACAAAGAAAATTATGATAAGCGGTTTTAGACAGGTATTTCTTTTCATTGTTTATTGTTATCAACCACCCTGCACTGAAAGTACAGGGTTTGCATGGATG
>DVHP01000040.1 GCA_018711945.1 Candidatus Ventrenecus avicola | reverse complement strand
ATTTCTAATCTTTCTTCATTACTTTTAGCATAAATCATTTTCATCAACTTTAGTAATTCTTCTTTTCTGTTATCATCATAATCTACATTTTCTAACTTGTCAAGACGGTAAATATATCCTTCCAATTTATCAGTAATAATATGGTATGTTCTTCTATCTATAAGAAGAAAATCTGTTTCAAACTCAGGAATATTAGATACATGAGAAGACTTACAAAAATTATATTGAGTAACTTTAGGCTGTTTTTGATACCTATCACCAATTTCTAATCTTGTTCCATAAATCCTAGTGAGATACGCAAGACTTTTTTCGAAATCCTCGTGATCAAAAGCCGTGTACATCTCTAGATTTATGACTTCATCTTCTACTTCAGCTAAAACATCAGAAGTAATTCCTTTGTCTGTTAATTTAGTTTTATCTAAGAAAACTTCATTTAAGACTTTTACTTTGCCTTTTAAAGAATTTCTTTCATATCCTTTTAAAAGTTCTAGTAAATATTCCGTGAATCTAACATTTTTCTGAGTTCCAAAAATCTCTTTAAACATCAAATCATTATGTAAATTATCTAAGGTGTTTTTATAAGACAATTGATTCCTCCTTTCTAAGAAGATTTTTTCTCTTCTACTATAATTATTACAGAAAAAAATTGAATTTCCTTTTAAATGAAACAAAAAAGTTACAAAAAATCGAAAAAAATTTATTTATAGAAATTATTTTCGGAAAAAAATCATAAAAAATGACTTAGAATTTTTTTCTAAATCATTTTGCTAATATAAATTTTTGTATTCTTTGGAGGTAATAGGTAGTCCTAATGTTAGTCTTTTTTCTAAAGAATATTCTTTTGTGACGTTTTCTAGAAGTCTTTCTTTTTCTTCATCATAAAATGGTAAACTTTCCCAGATATCCTTTCTTTCAATTCCATTTAGATATACAAAAGATGGACAACCTCCTAATTTTTTAGCTTCAGGATATGCATTTAATGTTTCTGAAATTAAAAGGTTTTTCTCTAGTTCATATAATCTTTCTATTTCGTTTTTTCTAAGACTTAAGGCATTTAATAATGTTTTGTAAGAATTTATTTGGGCGAGTCGTTCGGCTGGTTTAAACATATAAAACTTTTTTGTTAATTCCTCTAGTATTTTTAATTCTTCTTTAGATTTTGTTTTAGAGAAGCTAGGGGATAGTAATGGTGTTTCTATAGTATTATTTGGGTTTAAAGTCATTTTATATTGGGCAATATGTTCTAATTCATGTAAAATGACTTGAGATAAAATAGAATTTAAATACATTGCATATTCTATGCCAGTAAAGTTACTAATGTAATTACCTTTTGTATTTAGAAAGTATAATTGTAAAGCATTTAATGATATGAAAAGATCTTTCCCATTGTAGAACGCTACTGAAAGGCTTTTTTCACTTGATTCCATTTCATTTGTATAATAAACATTACTTAAGTAATTGCATAGTCCTTTTTGTATTAGTACTGTTTGAATTAATTCGTTTATGAAGTTTGCATCAGCTATTTTCATTTCATAGGACGTAGTGTTTGTCAAATTTATGTAAAAGAAAAAGTGCCTTTTATAGACACTTTGTTAGATTGTTTTTACGATAAACGGTTCACTTTTTGTTCCAATTCCACCGGTAATTTCTACATTCAAATTGAGGTTAATGACTGGCCGTACGCCAACCCAGCTGCTCGTCACCCAGTTGCATCCTGTTATACCATTGTCGCTCAGCATGAACTCACTCGCTGCGTTACTATCGGAGAAGAAATCGCCCGGAGACATTGTCCAGTAATATGATTCGGAAAATGGATAAGCCAGTTTATTAATATAATCTCTTTTGTATCCTGCAGCCATTAATTCATCTATGGTAATTAATCCGATTGGATTAGTGGCCGCTTGATTACCCGATTCATTTGATACCGTAAATAAATCATTTGCTGCATCTGGACATATTAAGGTTGGATTGTAATTTGTGTAATATCTATCATATGCACTATAGTCTGTAGTTCTATCTGTATTTATTCCGTCGCCATTATTTTCTCTTGTAGATAGGGTTCTATCATTACAAAATCCACTATCTGCTATATAAGTTGCGTAACTGCTTAAATGCTCCTGGTACCAATTTTCTAAATATGTTTTTATTGTAGAATCATTGATGTTTGCATTCACTTCTTCTAAGCTTGTTCCAGAGGTGTCTCCATACATATATCCTACATATAGTGGTAAATTTCGTTGCGTATTAAATGTACTCCAACCAGACAAAAGATTATTTCCTGTTGCTTCTCTTGTTGTTCCAGCATATAAAAGTCTCACACTTCCATCTCCATTGATTCTGATAATTCGCCAATAATATCCGGCAAAATAAACGTAGTTATTATTGACACTTCCTCGATAATAATAACTTGTTCCATAATCATCTTGTGCTGCGTACAATCCCTTATCAGACCTGTCGCTTTCTAATTCTGTTTGAGTATATGTTTCTACTCTTTGAAACGAATAGCTTGTAACTGGATAGCTTGTTCCGTCGGAACCGGTTACTGTCGTTTCTTCTGTATTTGTTAATCTTTCAATTCGATACATAGTTGTACAATCTGTATTATGGAATACATTCAGTTTTCCTGTTGAAGATACATTTATCCCAGAAGCACATGTATAATAATTTCCATTTGAGAAGTCAATTGTAGTTGGGTCTTGATAAATTAAATCTCCAAGATGATAATATCCCGTTTCTGAATCAAAAGTATAAGTATTTGAAAATGCTACCACCGCATCTGTTTCATCAAGTTCTGATGCATAATCTAATCCACTTCCTATGTCTTCTTTTCTAGCAACCGTCCAATTTGCTGTATTTGCAGTACTTGTAGTACTTGTCTCTTGCCAATCAATAATTGGAGCAGTCTTACTAAAATCTGGTTGTTGTTTTTGATTTATTTTGTCAATCGCCACTTGTACATCTGTTGTTTGATATTCATTCGCTAGTATTGCATCTCGTAAGTTTGTAATACCATTTTCTACTGGACTATAGGTACTTGGGACACCTGTAATTGTAATTCTTGCACTTAACGACTTTCCAATCGCATCTGTAGTAAATTGATCCACATCACTATCTATCCATAATCTTAAGGTATAGTCTTCACTATCTCCATTTCCAAGTGAGCCTCTTGCTAATATTCTTGCTTCTGTT
>DVHP01000039.1 GCA_018711945.1 Candidatus Ventrenecus avicola | reverse complement strand
GTAGCCAAGTGGTAAGGCATCAGACTTTGACTCTGACATTCCGGTGGTTCGAACCCACCCGAGGCAGCCATTCTTTTTTGGTTCGCTAGCTCAGTAGGTAGAGCATTTGACTTTTAATCAAAGGGTCTCGGGTTCGAATCCCGAGCGGGTCACCAGTTATGATAATAACTTCTCAAAATAGAGAAGTTTTTTTCGTAAAATAATTGACAGAAGTAAGAAAAAGTAGTAAATTTATTAACAATATTAAAAGGAGTTAAAATATGTTGAAAAGAAGCAAAAAAGAAATAGTGAATATTCTCTCAGTCTCTTCTTTATCCTTATGGATAACCCGTATTTTTAACTGTGTAAAAATAAATAAAGCATGATTTTGTGGTAAGAAGTCATGCTTTTTATGTATAAAATGGAGGTGCTTATGGATAAAATCACATTAGAAAATTTAATTGAAAAAGTAGAAAGCTATAATCCAGAAGGAGTAGAGCTAGTAAAAAAAGCATATACCTATGCTGAAGAGCTTCATCGTGGACAATATCGCCAAAGTGGCGAGCCTTACATTATACATCCTTTGAGTGTTGCATATATATTAGCAGAAATACATGCTGATACTGAAACCCTTTGTGCAGCCTTACTGCATGATACTCTAGAAGATACCAAAATTACCAAAGAAGAAATTGTCAAAGAATTTGGCCCTACTGTAGCTCTTTTAGTCGATGGAGTCACCAAATTAAATAAAATGAACTTTTCATCAAAACAAGCACAGGTGTTTGCTAATACTAGAAAAATCATTACCGGTATCATGATAGATATTCGTATCATTATCATAAAAATAGCCGATCGCCTCCATAACATGAGAACACTGATGTATAAATCGGAATTTAAACAAAAAGAAAACGCAATAGAGACCATGGATTTGTTTGTCCCACTTGCAAATTATATTGGTACATATCGTATTAAATGTGAATTAGAGGATTTATCTTTAAAATATTTATATCCCGATCAATACAAAAGAATCGAAGAATTACATATGAAAATTGAGGAAGAAAGTAGAGAATGCCTAAAAGAAATGCTATTGAATATAGAAAGTGCTTTAACTAGTCAAAAGATTCCCAATGAAATAAAAATAAGAATCAAAAATATTTATGGAATCTATAAAAGATTAGACCAAGGTTACAAAATCTCTGAAATTCATGATTTATTATCCTTAAAAATTATGGTAGATACAATTCCAAATTGCTATCAAACCCTTAGAATAGTACATTTAGAATACAAACCTTTTCATGAAAAATTTAAAGATTATATCTATAATCCCAAAACCAATATGTATCGTTCCCTCCACACCACTGTATTTGGAGAAGAAGATAGACTCATTCAAACCCAAATAAGAACATTTGAGATGGATAAAGTGGCCTCTTTTGGCTTAACCGCTTATTGGGACATTGAAAAAGGAAATGCTAGAGATATCATGCAAAATGAACTAAAAAAACAATATCAATTTTTTAAATCATTGATAGATATAAATCAAATGTTTGCTGATAACCAAGAATTTGTAAGACAAGTAAAATCCGAATTATTTTCCGATAAAGTCTATGTTTATACTGCAAAAGGAGATTTAGTGGAATTACCAAAGGGATCTACAATAATAGATTTTGCCTATATGATTCATTCGGATATTGGGAATACCATGACCTATGCGATTGTAAATGATAAAAGAGTAGAAATGAACTATATTTTACAAAACAAAGATAGAGTACGTGTAATTACCGATGATTTGTCTTGTGGCCCAAAAGAAGAATGGCTAGACATTGCCGTAACAACAAGAGCAAGAAAAAGAATTAAAGAAGGCCTAAACAAAGAAAAAGAACAATAGAAAGCTAGTATTATGAAAAAAATAGTTGCATTTTCTTTCATCATCGCATATAATGCTAATACAACAAAATCTAATAAACAAAAAAATTGCTCTTTGATAATTAGATAATGAACCGTATGAAAAACAAGGAGGCAACCTTGGACGGACTATATCTCGTGCTTATTACCTAATAGAGAGGTCTTTTAGGGGATTCGAGTGGATAATAATAGCAATATTATTGTCGGGACTTACAAAGTAAGAAAAGAGATATGGGTCGTTTAAAGTATTGGTTTATAAGGCACAGTCCTAATCGTGGCAACCACAAACTTCTTTGGTAGAAAACAAAGAGATTCACTTTTCTTCTTACTTGGGTGGCTTCTAAGAGAGAAGAAAAGAATTAGCCAATAAGTCATTTTGCAGTTGATGTTTAGTGATAAACTATAAGATTAGAAACTGGTTAAAGTAGCACAAATCTGCAGGCCGAAAATGGTATAAGTGGTAAAGAAACGTTCGATTCGTTTAAGTTTCCTATGCGCGTGAAATTTGGGAGTGCAAGTCTCCTGTAGTGATCGTAGGTAGTTGAAGAATGAGAGTCGCTATCTCATGAGGGCAACTACTGGCTAGTGGCTGAAATAAAAAATAAATTGGTATTGTGAATTAATGCGAGAAACATCATTATCTGATTATCAAAGAATAATATATGCAACTTCGGTTGCTTTTTTATTTGGGAACACAAAAGCTAATTATAAAAAAAGCTACAACAATAATTTTTATCCATATATGTTTTGTTAAATTAAAACACTTCCAAATC
>DVHP01000038.1 GCA_018711945.1 Candidatus Ventrenecus avicola | reverse complement strand
TTTAAAATATATGAATATTTTTTATTTTGATAATAGATATAAACAGTGTCGCTTTCTTTTAATTGATGTAAATTCTTGAAGAAAGCAATATTACTAGTTCCTGAATGACTTGCGAGTATGAAGTCACAGTTTTCATTAGGGGTACATGTAGAAGAAATCACCTGAATATTTTTTTCCACTGTATTATTTTCTGATGAGTAGGAATAGAATCCTCTTTCTAAAGAAATTGACGGAATTTCTAAAATTCCTAGATATTGTTCTTCTGCTACTTTGGCATTACTATTTTTTGTAAAATAGTTTTGTACTAATTTTTGATTTTCTTCTTCTATCATTTTCGTTTCTATTTTTTCAAAGCTACAAAGAGCAAAGCAAAGAAATAGGAAACTACATATGAATATACTTTTTTTCATATAAGAAGTATCCTAACCCTAATAGTAAAGTATGGAATGGAATAAAGGAATGATTCTTTTTTGTTTCCGGTACTTTATAATTAATTAGGGAGAGTTCTTTGTAAATGATAGAAGTTTTGTTATCTTGATATTCAAGTGAAATATCATAGGAATTGGTATCTAGTATATAACCATCCTGTGTTTGTAATTCTACTACTGTATATGTGCCAAGTGGAAGACCACTTAATATGGCTAATCCGTCTTTATTCGTCGTCATTTGGGCAACGAGTTCTCCTTTTGTATAGAGCAGTACCCCGTTTTGATAAATATCAACTTTCGCAAATACTTGAAAAGTGATATCTTGTAGAGGAGTGTTTGTTTCATCTGTTTTCGTAATCATTATTTCTCCGAGTACAGGTTGATTATAGAATTCTAAAGTGATTTCTTCTTCGCTATCTTCATTGATCATGAATTCTAATCCTTCTTGATTCCAAAGGTAACCTGGTAGTTCTTGATTGATTTCCTCTAGACGATATGTAGAGTAGTACAAGTCTTTGATGATTAATTCGCCATATTCATTTGTTTCAAAAGTACATTCTTCATTTCGACAAATGTATTTTTGGTTTGTGATATCATATAATTTAAACTTGATACCACTTTGTAAAATTTGATTTTTTAGACTATCATCTTTTTTTAACACTTTGATGTTTTTTAGAAAAGGTTTGTTCACAAAGGAATATGTAAATTCGTTTTGGCTATTTTTATCGACGATAAACTCTTTTGGCTCGATGAATTCATATCCTGGTGTACCACTTATTTGTCTTATGATATATGTGCCATAGGAAAGAGTTGTGCTTGCAACGCCTTTTGCATCCGTTGTTAATGTTGCTACTACTTGATTCGTGTTTTTATTGACAATTTCAAATTTCACGTTTTCTTCTGGTGTTAATGTTTCGTTTTCTTTTAGATATTCCTTGTATATGATTATTTTTTTTGTGTCCTCTTCTTCATAGACTTGAATTTTTTGAGGAATTGTAATGTTTTCTTCTGTGATAGTTACCTCATATTTTTGAGGATCTAATAAATAACCCTCCGGCGCTTCTATTTCTTGAAGATAATATTCTCCTAAAGGAATGTTTGTGGCACTTCCCACACAGTTTGTTACTGTGATGGTTGTGGTAAGCGTGCCATCTTTTTGATACAAGCCATATACTGCTTTGCCAATTGGCTTTCCTTCTTTATTTTGGCATTTTTTTGTTTCAAGATCATATTTTGTAATATCAAGACTTCCAGCCGTCACTTGGTATGAGAAAGAAATCTCTTGTTCAGGAACATTGCCAGTTAAAAGTAGATTTTGACTACTACTGTGATAGTAAACAACAAAAGGTGTACTATAAATATTTAGATTTTGCTTTAAATTTACCGTAAAGCTTCCAATTTTGTTTGGCGTGATAGATAAAGTATTGCCATTTTTATTTACTCCATCATAAGACCCAAGTAACTCATACCCTGATAATGCATCATCATTTAGCGTATAGGTTTTTCCAAGGGGAATCGTAAGATTTTGACCATTTATTTCTGGAATCTTGTAATAGCTTTCTACGAGACTCTCTAAAATGTTCATCTTTTCTTGGATTTCAGGTGGTGTTTCTATCACATAAGCCCAAGGATTTGCCTGTGAATTTCTGCTTGTAAATTGAAATTGCCGGCCAAGAATTTCCCATATTTTTGCCTGAGCTGCTACAATCCACTCAGAGTTATTATGATCTTGATAACCATAGGAAAAGTAGGCAACTAAGCTAATTTTTTGCAGTTGTTCTTTTGTTACACCTGCTTTGTTTGCTAGTTCTTCCATTGTTAAGTCATAAGCCCCATTATATTCATTCGAAGTAAAAGATACGCCTGGCTCAATACAATAAGCGATTTGGCCATCTTCACTCCGTTTAAATAGTTCGAAATCTCCAAAACGTCCATTTTGATCGACATAGTGGTAATTACCAATAAATGTTCGTGTAATAGACGAAGAAATTTCTGTAGCATGGCAGTTTGTACTAAAAAGTAAAAAACTAGCCATACTAATCATGATTAAAAATATTTTTTTCATTTTCTACCTCCTACTATAACTATTCCAGAAAATTTGTTGATTTCCTTTTTTTTCTTGAAAAAATCGTTCGACAAAATTTTTACATTGGAGGTGACAAATGAAGACAATAAAATCATGGTAAAGAAGTGTCAATTCCAAAGATTGGCATTGTCTTTTCGCTTTTTTGATGTTACAATGGGTATGCAAAAGAAAGAAGATTGTATAGGTGAACGATATGGATAAGGAAATGGCAATTACAAGTGATACAGTTAAAGTAGTTCCTCTTAAATATTTCTATTTTGTATTAAAAAGAGTTATGGATGTTTTAATTAGTTTTGTTGGTATTTTATGTTTGCTTCCTTTAATTTTATTTGTAAAGGTTCTATACATTTGCAGTGGAGATTTTCATAGTATTTTTTATCGTCAAAAACGGTTAGGGAAACATGGAAAAGAAATACGAATTTTTAAGTTTCGGACAATGGTTGTGAATGCCGAAGAGATTTTAGCCGATTGGCTTAAGAATAATCCAGAAAAAAGAAAAGAGTATTTAAGAGACCGCAAAATTGATCATGACCCAAGAATTACAAAAGTAGGAAATTTCTTAAGAAAGACAAGTTTAGATGAGTTTCCTCAGTTTCTTAATATTTTTATAGGTGATATGTCATTAATTGGTCCACGGCCGGTGGTACCTGATGAGGTGAAGAAATACGGCAAACAAAAGAATAAATTTTTATCTTTAAGACCTGGTCTTACTGGATACTGGGCTAGTCATGGTAGAAGCAACATTTCTTATAAAGAAAGAATCAAGATGGAACTTTATTATATTGATCACTGTGGAATTTTATTAGATTTAAAAATTGTTTTTAAAACATTTATCGCGGTCTTTAAAAAGGATGGAGCAAAATAGTTCCATCCTTATTTTAATGTGATGATGATATGGGTGTCATCGCCTTTGATTTCGTGATACATCGTATCGACTAGCACTGGTAAATCAAGTTCTAATAAACTATCATCTGTCGAAATCGTCAAGTTTTTTAAGTCAAAATAACTAAAGAAATAAGCGCTACTCCAAACATTTCCACCACCAAAAGTAGAGGGAATAAGCCGATTTAATAATTGATAATCCTGTGGCATATTACGAATCACCGGAGCTTGTCCTATATCCCCAACAATCTTTACTTGTTTAATTTGTTGATTGTTCATAATTTCTAAATGATTTAAATCACTGGCTACCAAATACATACGGTACTCCGTATAGTCCTTTTGTTCAGAAAGAGCATTTCCATAAGTAAATGAAAAGGCAAAGAAACACCAACATAGTGCGAAACTAATTATTTTTAGTATGTAACACTGTTTGAAATTAGAAATTTGTACCATGACAAGACTTAAAAATACTCCAAATCCATACATAGCTCGTGGAGAAAATAACGGACTAGTAAATGCTGGATAAATACCAAACAAAACAAGACCAGAACAAGCAAGAACGAATAATGTAACAAGAAATGTAAGTGCTTTATGTTTCTTAGCTGTCAGTGTAGTAGTAATTTGAAAACCAATGACTAAAATTCCAATGAGAATAAGCCATTCCACTTTAAAATCATGAAATAACAAATCATAATAAGTACTTAAATTCCGAAGAAATCCCCCAGGTAACTCCAAAAGAGGAAAGATAGTATTGCTGACATAATCCTCTACCGGTTGCATAAAAAACAGTTTATAAACAAGAAGACTACCGAGATAAAGAACTCCTGCATAAAGGATAAAAGAAGCAATTTTCTTCCAATTCGTATCTTCTTTGTATAACAAAAACGCATAGAAGAGTATCAAGAGTAAATAAATCCCAGAAGATGCTTGATAAGTAAGACACATGATAAGTAGCCCACAAAAAGAAGAGATACCAAATAATACTTTGTTCTTTTTATAAAATAAAAATGGAACGATGCTTGAAAGAATACTAATTGCCATATAAGGAGCATCATATTTATAAGACAAACACTCTAAAAAATGAGGATTAATAGTAAGTGGAATAACAGCAAGAATATTCCAAAAAGTAATCTTTTTCCCGTTAGAAAATAAATGAAGAAGAAGAATACTACTAATACCCATCACAAAAATAGCAAGCACTTGTGGGAGGGGAGAAATATCAGTTAAGTAAGTATCTCCATGCAAAAAGATACTAAAAAAACTAGATAAATAACGACTAAAGTTAGACCAACCGCGGTATCCATTCACGGTTCTTCCAATATCATCAACGTATTTAAAATCTGCTCTTAAAATAGAGCTGATGGATAAAAGTAATAATAAAGACAAAACAAGAAGTGGTGTCCGATACTTTTTCCAAAAATGTTTGCAAGAATTTCCAAAGTTATAAATTCCTTTTTGAACTGTTTGAACCATAAAAACCCTTCTTTCTAAACTTATTATAGCATAGAGTAGTTAAAATACATCAAAAACAAGAGAGTAAAGAACTTGACAATTGTTTTTACAAGATGCCAAATAAATGATACAATACTTTTAGAAATTGATAGGTGGTACTATGAAAATAGATATTATATGTCCTTTATATAATGCTGAAAAGTATGTGTTAGAGTTAGATAAATCATTAAAAAAACAAAAGAAAGTCACAATAAAAAATATTTTTTATTTAATGACTGAAAGCAAAGATCATACGGAAGAAATACTAAAGAAACATAAGATAAAATATACAAAAGTAAAAAAGAGTGAGTTTTCTCATAGTCTTACTAGGGAGAATGCTGCCATGAAAAGCAAGAGTGATATCTTAGTTTTTATTACTCAAGACATTGTGATTGAAAGCGATGAGTGGTTATATGAGCTTACGAAAAATATCGTGAGTGGCAAAGTAGCCGCGGCTTTTTCTAGACAAATTACAAAATATAATAATATTGAAAAATACACACGTGAGAAAAACTATCCTGAGGTATCTAGAATCGTTTCAAAAAACGATATCAAGCGTCTTGGGTTAAACACATTCTTTTTTAGTGATGCTTCTAGTGCAATAAAAACAAGTATCTATAAAGAATTAAATGGATACGATGGGAAAGATCTTCCGACAAATGAAGACATGTACATCGCTTATAAACTCATTATGAATGGTTATAAAATTAGTTATGAAAGCGATAGCATTGTCTATCATTCTCATAATTTTACTTTGAAAGAATTATACAATCGTTATAAATTAACAGGAGAATTCATGAAACAAAATAGTTATTTAGATGAGTTTGGTACAACCAAGTCTGGTGGTGGCCTTGCAAAATACGTACTAAAAAGAGCTATAAAAGAAGGGAATATCAAGGTGCTAGTGAGATATCCATTTGATATGGCAGCAAGATATATTGGTATGAAGGTGGGGAAAAGATGAAAAAAAAACAAGAACCTATTCGTATTTTACAAGTAGTTCCAGTAATGCAAGCAGCAGGAATTGAAAATTTTATTATGAATGTATATCGTAGTATTGATCGGAATAAAGTTCAATTTGACTTTCTGGTACACAGCAAGAAAAAATATATATACGATGACGAAATCGAAGCATTAGGCGGAAAAATATATCGATTTACATACAAAGATGATAAAAACTTTATAAAATACGTGAAAGATTTAGATGCTTTTTTTAAACAACACCCAGAATATAAAGTCGTTCATGGAAATATGCAAAGTATGATGCCGGTTTATTTAAAAATAGCTAAAAAAAATGGAGTAAAAACAAGAATTGCTCATAGTCATAATAGTAGTTACGAAAAAAGCCTAAAAGGATTTATTTTGCATATGCTAAGTCGTTTTGCCAAACGGTATTCCAATATTAATTTTGCTTGTTCTAAAGAAGCAGCAGAATATTTATTCCAGAAAGAAGATTATGTTTTTATTCCAAATGCCATAGACATAACAAAATATAAATTTGATGTAAGAGTAAGAAATGAATTAAGAAAAAAACTGAATATATCTAACGATACATTAGTATTAGGAAACGTTGCACGATTCGAACAGCAAAAAAATCATAAAAAATTAATTGAGGTTTTTGAAAAGGTTCATCAACACCATCCAAATTCTATATTACTATTATTTGGTACAGGAAGTTTAGAAAATTCTATAAAAGACATGGTATTAAATAAAAAATTACAAAAAAATGTATTATTTATGGGAGTATGTAAGGAAGTTTATCAATACTACAATGTTATGGATATTTTTATACTAACTTCCTTTTATGAAGGATTGCCAGTAACAGGGATTGAAGCGCAAACAAATGGTCTGCCTTGTGTCTTTTCTGATGCTATTTCAAGAGATACAGATATTTTAAACTCAATAAAATATATTCCGTTATCCTCTTCAGCAGATACTTGGGCTAAATCTATCCTAGAAATTCATTATGATACAAAAGAAAGAAAAATAGCCTATGAGACAGTGAAAAAGACCAAATTTAATGTCCAAGAAAATGTAAAATTTTTAGAAAAATTATATTGTGAGTACAATAAATAAATTATGAGAGGAGTGTTATTTTGATATACATTGTCATGTTATTAATCAGTGTTTTATTTGCAGAACTATATAGCCGTAGAAAAAATGAAAAATACAAATATCTTTATATGTTACTTAGTACGCTTCCTTTTTTTCTAGTATCTGCCTTACGGTATGATGTGGGAACAGATTATTTTTATCGATATGTTCCTGATTTTCAAGCTTTTATAGCCGGGAAAGAAGTACTAAATTTAGAGATTGGTTTTCGTCTTTTATATTGGCTCTTATCTTTTATTACAAAAGATTATGCAATTGTCTTTGTGGCGACTTCTTTTCTCATTATTTTTCCAATATTTTATACAATTTTCAAATACTCAAAACGACCATCCATAAGTATTCTATTATTTTTTCTAAGTAGCTACTTCTTTGTATCACTTAATATGGTGAGACAGTTTGTAGCAATTGCCATTTTATTTAGTACAGTTCACTTTTTATTAGAAAAAAAATACAAACCATGGCTTTTTTTTGTTCTTTTAGCAACTTGCATTCATAAGTCTAGTCTAATTTTCCTGCTTCCATTCTTTTTAAGAAAAAAGATGTATTTATCTCCCGCGGTAATTACAGTACTGGGAGTAATATTAATTTTATTTGCAAACCCACTTCATGAAGTAATTAACTTTCTTCTTTCATTCACACCTTTTTCACATTATGCGAACACAGTCTTTTCAAAGATGGATTTGCAAATCACACCGTTAATCGTAAATCTCTGTGTTTATGTCTTTTTATACTATTTTTATAAAGCTTCAGATAAAAAGAAAAAACAGCAAGAAAACAATGATATCTTTTTTATAAATATGCAAGGATTTGCAGTCTTATGTTATTTTTTAAGTGGAACGATTTCTATTTTTTCGCGTGTTTCCTATTTTTTCTCGATTTTTTCAATTTTATCTATTGCAAATTTTGCTTACAAAAAGTTTGATAAAAAGACAAAAATATTATTAATAATATTATGCGTTATCATGGCAGGAGCTCTAACAAAAACCCACCTAATTGCCAACAGCGATGAAGTATTTCCATATAAAGCAATATGGCAACGAACAAGTGAAAGGACCTAATGATGAAACAGCTCACATCAATTATGAAAAAATGCAACGAAGTATATCTATTTTACATTGGCTACTTTATTTTATTATTAGTAGAAATGTGGAATAATCTACCAATTGTAAGAAACAACCACAATTTACTTATATTATTGGGCTTAGCCGTAATCGTAATATTTAATATTATAACGATAGTAAAACAAAAACAGATATACAGA
>DVHP01000037.1 GCA_018711945.1 Candidatus Ventrenecus avicola | reverse complement strand
TGAAACAAAAACTTATGCATCCGGAGATATCATACCAGAAGAAGAAATAGAATCCTACTTTGTATGGATACCAAAGTATCGTTATCAATTATGGGATTTAGGGCTTTATGATAGTCTAACAGAAATTGATACAAATAAAGTACATGAGATACCTATTATTTTTGGAGATTATAATACAAGTGATAGTGTAGCAGGAGAATGCACGACTCCTATGAAGAGTGGTGAATCAGGAAACTGTCAAGTAGGAGACTATATGACACATCCAGCATTCTTAAGTATCCCAAGTACAGGATTTTGGGTTGGTAAATTTGAGACGGGATATGCAGGTGCTACAAGTACAACAGAAGCAGAAGTAAATGAGCGAGATGCAAGTAAAGTAATCGTAAAACCAAATGTCTATAGTTGGCGAGGAATTCAAGTAGCGAATGCATTCTATACAACTTATGACTATCAAAGAGATTTAGATTCCCATATGATGAAAAATACCGAATGGGGAGCAGTAGCATATCTAGAGCATAGTGCCTATGGGTCTTCCACAAGTGTAAGAATCAATAATAACTCAAGTTACATCACAGGATATCAAGCAAATGAGGAACCAACATGTGGATATACAGCAACAAATGAGGAGTGCAATCAATATTGTAATGATGATACATGTAATATTGCTTATCCAAGTAGTATACTTGCTAATACTACAAATAATATTACAGGAATCTTTGATATGAGTGGGGGTGCTTGGGATTATGTAATGGGAGTCATGTTAGATGAACAAGGTAGCCCAATGAGTGGACAAAACAGTCTATATAATTCTGGCTTTAATGGAACCTTTGGATGTCCGACATGCAATAATGATGCATCTGGATTAACAGAGCTAACAACAGGAGTAGAATTTCCAGAAGAAAAATACTATGATGTGTATGAATATAGCTTGAGTGAACAACAGTATAATAAAAGAATTTTAGGAGATGCTACAGGTGAACTTGGACCAATAGAAGAAGTATATTATTTAAATAGGTCAAAATATATAAATAGTTGGTATAGTAATCGTTCATATTTTCTGTATGCCTCCGCTCCATGGTGGATTCGAGGTGCAAACTATCCGGACGGTTCAGATACAGGTGCTTTGGCATTTAGTGATTGGTATGGCAATGAAGATACAATGTTTACTTTCCGAATTATCCTAACTCCATAAAAATAACCGAGTAAAAAATTACTCGGTTTCTTCATCGTCTGTAACAATGACAGCCCACTTAGCATAGTACACAGTATCATCTGTAATCTTTGTATTTTCTTCTAGTAAATTGTTATTTTCATCATACCATCCTAAGAAAGTATAACCCTCCTTTTCTGGTCTTTCAACACTACCATATTCCGTATTTTTACGAACCTCTACAGTTTTATAAACCACACCATCAATCGCTAATGTTACTTGATAAACATCTGTTTTCACATAAACAAAAATAAGAGCAATGATACAAACCACTACAAAAAAGATAAAAAAATAATTTTGCTTTTTCAAAATAAATCACCTGATAAAATTATAGCATACATTCCCATAATTCGACATTCTTTTTTCTTTTTTTATGCTTAAATAGCATTAGAAGAGAGGGTAGTTATGAAAGTAAAATGTTTTGATGAAAATACCGAACTGGAACTTCAAGCAAAAATAAATGCTTTTCTTAGCATGACAAATAGTGATATAATAGATATCAAGTACGAAGTCGCGATTGCAGTGCAAGGAGAAGATCAAATCTATTGCTTTTCTGCTATGGTGGTGTACTGTGAAAAAGATTGAGTGGTGGAAAATGAAGAAAAGCGGTTTTATAGAAGGGACAGTCATAGCTACGGCAGCCATTGTTATTACCAAAATCTTAGGTATGCTCTATGTCATACCTTTTTATGCGATGATTGGAATACAAGGAAGTGCTTTATATGCCTATGCCTATAATATTTATGTTATTTTCCTAGACATTTCTTCAGCAGGGCTACCAGTTGCTATTAGTAAAATTATTAAAGAATACAATACATTAGGGATGATGGATGCCAAAGTAAGAGCCTATCGTTTAGGAAGAAAAATCATCAATATCGTCTCTGTGGCAGCTTTTATTATTCTTTTTATATTTGCAGAATCCATTGCCTCTTTAATTCTTGGAGATTTACAAGGCGGAAATACAATTAGTGATGTAGCCTTTGTCATAAGATGTGTATCCTTTGCTGTGTTAGTGATTCCTTTCCTAAGTGTATCAAAAGGATATCTACAAGGCCATAATATCATTAATGTATCAAGTTTTAGCCAAGTTATAGAACAAGTTGTCCGAATTGCTGTCATTTTAGGTGGAAGTTATATTGCTTTAAATGTCTTACATTTATCATTGACAACCTCTGTAGGAATCGCCGTATTTGGTGCTTTTGCCGGTGGTCTTGCTGCTATCATGTATATTCTATTTAATATGCGAAAGCACAAAAAAGAACTATCTTTAACGGAAGACGTAAAAAAAGATAAGATTTCAAATAAGGCAATTATCAAAAAACTAATTAGTTATGCTGTTCCATTTATCATTATTGATGTAGGAGTATCTGTATACAACTTTGTAGATATGGTATTAATTTCTAGAACCATGACTAGCCTAGGATTTGACGCGGCTACAACCGAGTTTATTACCTCATCAGTATCAGCTTGGGCAGGAAAAATTAGCATGGTCGTAAACTCTATTGCAATGGGATTAACGGTAAGTTTAATTCCAAATATCGTCGAAGCCTTTACCTTAAAGAAATGGAAACTAGTAGAAAGTAGATTAAACAAAGCTTTACAAATTATTTTAGTAACTTGCATTCCAATGGTCTTAGGAATATCTCTACTTGCAACCCCAATTTGGAGTGTGTTCTATGGAACAGAAGAATTAGCACTAGGAGGTCTAGTTCTCGCTGTTTACATCTTTGTGTCACTATTCTTTAACCTTTACATGGTAACATCTTCTACTTTACAAAGCTTAAACAAATTTAAAGCGGTATACTTTACAACCCTATTAGGATATATTACAAATGCTTTACTAGACGTTCCACTTATGCTAATCTGTAATGCATTAGGATTAGAGCCATTTATTGGAGCCATCCTTGCATCTGTCTGTGGTTACTCATTGTCTGTGTTTACCGCTTTACATATTCTAAAAAAAGAACAAAAACTAAAATATGGCGATACCTTTAAGACATTACTTAAAACACTTGTACCAGCAACTGTGATGGTAGTAGTAGTCTTACTTCTAAAAATGGTCGTGCCTGTAAACTATGCTAGCAAAGCATCATGTATTTTATATATCGCTGTGATTAGTATCATTGGAGCAATCGTATACTTAGTAATCGCTTACAAACAAGGGCTATTAGATAAAGTGTTTGGTAGAGAGTACCTAAATAAAATTATTAAAAAAATCACTTTTGGAAAAATAAACTTAAAGGGACTGTCATAAAACGAGTGAAAGTGTCTTATGATAGTCCCTTTTTAAATTTGTGTTGAAAAAAGATTATAGATTATTTTGATAATTATCCTCTAATATTTCCATAAAGATAATATCATAGTACTTACCATCTAAAAAGTAAGCTTCATGCAAAGTTCCCACTTTTTGAAATCCTAATTTTTCATAACATTGAATGGCTCTTTGATTGAATGAAAATACTTCTAAATGAAGAGAATGCATATTTTGAAAAGAAAAAGCATATTTTAACAGTAATTTTAAGGCATCTGTTCCATAACCGTGACCCCTCTTTGATTCATCACCAATAAAAATACCTATAATGGCGTGCCTATGAATTCGGTCTATCTTCATTAAAGAACAGTTACCGATTAATTCATCAGTCTCTTTGTCTATTATAGCAAAATTAACATCTCCTTTAGCTCCAGCATTTATAATCCAATCCCTTTCTTGTTCGATACTTAAAAGATCCACAGTATTTCCTAAGTTATCTGAAATACTTCTATCAGCTAACCATTCTACATATTGCTCCGCGTCATCTATACTCATCGAAGAAAAATAAACTTTTTCACCCACAAACTTTTTAACATACTTCATCATACTACCGTCCTTTCATTTCTTTGATTATTAGTATAACCTTTTAAAAAGTTACATGCAATAAAATTATGGGAAATCATAGAAAATGATGTCTTTTTTCTTGAGAATATGATACTCTTAATATATAGATAGTGTGTAAAACTATTCACACTACCAATATATAAAGGAAGTGATGTTATGAATTTTAAAGAAATGATACAATCATATATCTATACTACCCAAAAGAAATTACAAGACTTACCCCATATAAAAAAATATAATGAGGTAAGAAGGCTTCACACGAAAGTGAATCAAAAAATGGGAGAATATTTCTTAAAAGAATATGATTATGAAAAATATTCAAAAATTATAGAAGCGGACTTACAAAAAGAAACAAAAGGATATCAATTCAAATTAAACCTTAAAAATCCAAATGATGAATTTATATTGTATGAATTAACAGCTTTGAAAAATCATCCCGATGTTCCAGCAATCACCGAGATATTTTTAAAAGAAAAAAGATATCAAAATGAAGAAGAAAAAAACTTTTTAGAGAGTTTAGTAAACTCTCATGCAAGCCTATTTAAAATAGTAAAAAGTAATATTGATACTGGTTATATTACAATGGAAGATGTGTTTACAAAAGAAAGATATAACATCATTGATGTAACATTATCGATATCACTATTTATAAATAATAATCCTGAGATGTATATGTATAATCGCATCGTCCTGTATAACGGAGTACGTTTTGCTACAGGAATTCCATGTATATTTTATAAAATGACGAAACCATTACAAAAACTAATCAAAGAATGTGAAGAAAAAAATTATCCAAGTTACTCAAGATGTATCCGTTTTTATAACTTATCCAAATTAGCGGGTAATATTTCTTTACAAATGAATACAAGATTTTAAAAAGATGAGGTTTTTTATATGGACAAAAAAAATGTATTTAGAAGAATTAAATGATTTAATAAACGAAATTTCGCTCATAGAATCCAAAGAAATGATAAGACTTATAGCATTGGAGATTCCTGAAGGCAAACGAGAAAAAGTGATTTGTTTGATTGAAAACATGAAAAAAGAACTAACGGTAGATGAAGATTTTATCGAACAAAGGATGGAATCACTAATGAGTGATTTTGAAGATATAAAAGAAGGGGACATATGTTTCGAGTGTTATAGTGAAGAAAGTGGAGAATACGGTGCTTTTGGCGATATCTATGATTATTACTATTATTCTACAAAAGAAATGGATGGAATTTTAGAGGATGCCTATGACTTTGTAAAAGAATTAATTTTTTACAAAGAATATAGTATCATGGAGCTATTGATTATAGACATTTCTTTAATTTTATAGAAGGATTATATTTCCCTAGTCCATATAGTCGGAGAGATCCGTATAGTACAAATCCATATGAAGACTCTTTAGGAATTTTTGATTTAAATAGAAGAAAAATACTAGAATGTTTAGCAAAAAATGGCGACTATTCTAAAAAGAGTGAAGTGTTATATGTAAAAAGGAAGATGAAGAATGAGAACTAAAATTGATATCAATAATTGGAAACGAAAATTAGCATATGAAACTTTTTCAAATTTTAGTGACCCATATACAGGTATAGTTACTAAAATAGATATAACTAAATTAGTGAATTTTTGCAAAGAAAATAAAATTTCATTTTATGGTTGTATGACATATTTTGTATTAAAATCTATGAAACGAAATTGATGCATTTAGTTATGGTTATGGAAAAGAAAATGATAGAGAATTTGTCTATAAATATGATTCTTTAGCAGCAACCGCTACTGTTATAAATAGCGATAATGGATTAAATTTTACGAGATATGTTGAATATGATGAAGATATTTCAAATTTTCTTATAAAATTTTCAAAGGCTACAGAAGATGCATCTAATAATATTCCATACTATAAAATATCAGGATTGGAAAATATGAATAAAGTAAATATAACATGTATTCCTTGGATTACTTTTTCAAATTTTAAAGATGCTGTTAATTTTAATGAGAGAAATAGCAAACCTAAAATTTGTTGGGGAAGATATTATTTAGAAGGAGATAGGTATCTTATAGATATTTCATTATTAGTAAATCATGCATTTCAAGATGGATATCATATGGGATTATTTTTCAATAATTTACAACAAAATATATATAATATAAAAGTAGATAAAAATTTAGTGAAAGTGAGGTAGGATGTATGTTAAAAAAATATTGTAAACTTAATGACAGTAATTATTGTAATATAAATTATATTGTTTATTCTCCAGAAAAAAAAGATAATAATTTGCCATTACTATTATTTTTACATGGCATCGGAGAAAGAGGCAATAAAGTAGAAGATGTAGAGAAATATGCTTTGCCTAAATATATGAATAAATTTAATATACCTTATATTATTGTTGCTCCACAGTGTACTGATAACAATTTTTGGGATTATCATTTAAGAGATGTAGAAAAAATTTTAGAAGAAGTTTACAAAGAATATCAATATGATAAAAATAGGATGTGCATTTTAGGTAGTAGTATGGGGGCGTTTGGTGCTTGGAATTACATTATGTCAAGACCAAAACTATTTAAGGGTATAGTTTCGGTCTCAGGTGGTATAATGCTACCAGTTAATCAAACTTTATTACCATTAAAGGACAAATCAATTTTGATATATCATGGAAGTGCTGATGATGTTATTGATGTTAATGAAAGTATAAAAATTTATGATAAACTTAAAAGCATTGATTCCAAAAATATAGAATTAAAAATTATAGAAAATGATAATCATTTTTTAACTTCACATGCTTTTAAAGATAAGTACTTGTACAAATGGTTAGAGAAAAATATTTAAGTAGACAACTATATATAAGTCAAGCAATTTTTAACAAGTTTTATGAAAAAGTTTGAAAATAAAAATTT